>NZ_JBQKIK010000016.1:0-72793 GCF_052117805.1 Bilifractor sp. LCP21S3_F8
TGCGGACGCAACGGAGTCACCGGAAACATCTTCATAGCTGCCGGAATCTGCATAGCTGCTTGCGTCTTCTGTATAGCTGCCGGAGCTTGCAGATGCGCTGGATGCGCTGGACGCATTGCTGCCGGACCCGCATCCGGCGAGTACGGAAACGGAAAGTACACCAGTTACAAGAATCGTGACAAGTTTGTTTTTCATAATTTCTCCTCCTGATATTGTGGGCTAATTCCCGGATTTATTAGATTTGCCGTGGGACGATGGCTTCAGGATCTGTCTCATTTCACCAAAAGCCTTATCATCTTTTTAGGGAAGAAAGATGATGTGTTGTCTGCAATATCTTTAAACACATTATGCATGAACAGCGGCGTGTGAAAAAGTACAGCTTATCGACAAAAAAAATCAAAATTGGTACTTGACAATAGAAAAGATGATAGAAAAGGCGATAAAAAAGGCAGGAGCTTGCCGGTGCAGACGGCGTTGCCGCTTATGGGGCAATCATGTATATGGCGTTTATTTTTGCGGCGATTCTGATGGGGTATGCAAATGGAAGCGCCCCGATTGTTTCCTATCAGTATGGCGCCCAGAACCAGGCAGAGCTGAAAAATCTATTCAGAAAGAGCCTGGTTATCATCGGCAGCATGGATCTGATCATGTTTCTTCTGGCAGAGCTGTGCGCGGATCCTGTGACATGGATCTTTGTAGGATACGATCCGGGGCTTCATGCCATGACCAGGGCGGTTTTGGCAGGAACTGCGCTGGTGGTTCTTGTCCGGGCGCGGTTTTGGGAAAAGAAATATTAAATCTAAAAATTACACAGCATAAAACGATTTGTGTCAAGAACCGATTTTGCCGACAGCCGCCGCTTTTCCGTACTGTACTCCGGGGCCGTATTCTGCGAAAATACAGATGTATTCAGGAGGGCGCTGTTCCCATCCTGATTTTCGGACAGCCGGGGAAGGCAGACGGGCGTGTCACAGCCGCCATTGCAACCACCAGTCAGGACTTTTTTGCCGCAAAGCGTGCTTATGAGCAGTACCTTTTTTCCATCGCGGACGGGTGGAAGGAGACATAAAGGGATTCTGCTAAAGGAGAGTCAGAACATGAAAAGAAGATACGCAGCTCTGCTTATGGCAGCTCTGCTTGCCGCCGGGACAGGACTTACCGGCTGCGGACAGGAAGAGAACAGGAGCGCTCAGGACGTACAGGGTTATTCTGACAATGTGGCTGCACAAGAAAACGGGGCAGCCGATGCATCGGAAGAAGACGGGACTGAGGCAGAATTCCAGGCGGGACAGGCCGGAAGCGACCAGCCCGGATGGACGCTGCTCCTGTATCTGTGCGGTTCCGACCTGGAGAGCCAGGGAGCCATGGCCTCCATGAACATCGAAGAAATGTGCAGCGCCTCTGTCCCGGATGATGTCAATGTCATTGTGGAGACAGGCGGATCCTCGGAATGGAACTGGGAGGGGATTGATGCGGATGAACTTGGCCGCTACGAGCTCCGGGACGGAAGTCTGAATGAGGTTGGCAGCGCGGAATCTGCGTCTATGGGCGACCCGTCCACACTGGCCGACTTTATCAGCTGGGGGGTATCGCAGTACCCGAGCGAGCATTACGGGCTGATCCTCTGGGATCATGGCGGCGGGAATGCGGAAGGCGTCTGCTATGACGAGCTCTATGAGAATGACAACCTGACGCTGGAGGAACTGGAGGCCGCTCTTGGGAGTGCTTCCTGTACCTTTGATTTTATCGGGTTTGACGCCTGTCTGATGGCTAGCCTGGAGACGGCCAAGGTCGTGGACGGCGCTGGCTATTATCTGGTTGCCTCGGAGGAGACAGAACCGGGGGAAGGATGGGATTACGCGGCCATCCTGAATGCACTGGACGAGAATTCCGCCTTAAAAGGCGATGAGCTGGGGAAAGTGATCTGCGATTCCTTTCTGGAAAAGTGCATCCGGCTGGACTGCGAAGATGAGGCAACGCTTTCCGTTGTCAATCTGTCAAAGATCAGCATGCTGGACAGCGCTTTTGATGACTACACCGGGGGAATGGCTCTTGCGGCAGGCGATGTCCGGACACTGAACGATGTGGCCGGGGCCGCGGACAGGACAGAGTCATATGGAGGAAACACGGAATCCGAGGGCTACTGTAACATGGTGGACATGGCGAATCTGGTGGAAAATACGCAGGATTATGTCCAGAGCGACGGAACAGAGCTCCTGTCTGCTGTGGAAGATGCCGTAGTGTACGAGACCCACGGACAGAGCCGTGAAAATTCCAACGGACTTTCCGTCTTTTATCCGATCAGCGTCACAGAGGAAGAGCTTTCCGGTTACGTGCAGAACTCGGACAATACCCCTTACCTGCAGTATATCGCGGCGGTGACAGATAATTATGATTCTGTTGACTGGACAGAAGCCTGGAGCGCCTATCAGTCTGCGGGACAGGACGCGGAAGGCACCGGGGATGAGCTGCAGAGCCAGCTGTCAGACCTGGTTCCGGTAACTGGCAGCGATTTCGATATTCAATATGAACAGAGCCTGGATGAAGACGGGTTTCTGAATCTTTCTATCACCTCCGGGCTGGATGCGGTGAAATCGGTACATTTTCTTCTGTGGTATGAGACAGACGGATCTGAGGACGGAGCAGCTTCCGAATTTGTCTATCTGGGAGAAGACAATGATATCGAGGCAGACTGGGAGAGCGGGCAGTTCCGTGATAACTTCCGGGGCACCTGGATGACCGTCGGGGGAGAACCGGTAAACGCAGAACTGATAGAAGAAACGGACAATTATAATCTTTATTCCATTCCGGCAGAAGTGAACGGGGAAGAAACCAACCTGCGCGCCGTCTATGATTTTACGGAGGAAGCTTATCGGGTACTGGGCACCTACGACGGTCTGGAAGAAGGCGGAGATTCCATGACAAGCAGGGGGATTCATCCGCTGGAGGAAGGAGATGAGGTTGTCTTCCTTCTTCCCACTTATGAAGCCGACACAGACGAGGAAATCTGGTATTACACCGATGCGGTGACATGGTCCGATGATGTTGTCATGGAGGATGAGGATCTGGGCGACGGTTTCTTCCTGTACATGTATGAAATCGAGGATATGTTCGGGACAGAATATGATACCGACCCGGTTGAGATGCAGGCAGACGGAGATACTATTATTCCTTATGAGAGCTAGGAGAAGCTTTTTCCAGGGGGGCGGCAAGTCTCTTCATCAGATGCATACAGGATGTAAAGCTTGACGGAAAGCTGAACAGCAGCAAAAAAGGCCAGGGATGCAGTAAAGCCCGTGTACTGGCCGCAGAGAACATCACTGGTGCCGTCTGCATCGAAGGTGAAAAGAGAGACATAATCATTTCCGTCCGGAGGCGAAGAAAACAAAAATGTTGATGTCTTGAATATTCAAAGCGAATCACGTATAATGCTCCCAATGAACAAAATAAAAATTGTTCTTTAACAACTTCATAGATGTATTTTTATCATAGGCCGGATAAAGTGCATCAATATATAATGTTCATTTCGCAATAAGCGAACATAATCACATAGAGTAACGATAATACGTCACTTTATGACGATGGAGCAAAAAGTTTGTGAATTTTTGGTTACAGCTGCTGAAGACGCGTTGCAGAGAGTTATACAGGCAAAATGACAGGGTGGGACTGCGGCATGGCTGATCCATGCAGCAGTCCCATCCTGTCGTTCGGGCAGTGCCTGCATGACTCTTTAATACGGGTTGAGTTTCTTTGAAAACGCAGCCGGATAGCAGAAGACAGAAAGGAATGCCATGAGATTAGACAAGTATCTGAAAGTGTCGAGACTGATCAAGCGGAGAACCGTCGCGAATGAAGCATGTGATGCGGGGCGTGTCCTGCTGAACGGGAAGACGGCAAGAGCGAGCGCAGAGGTAAAGGCTGGTGACAGAATTGATATCCTCTTCGGAGAGAAGACGGTTTCTGTGCGCGTGCTGAATGTCCAGGAGACCGTCCGCAAGGAGGACGCACAGTCGACCTATGAGTATGTCTGACAACAGCGTTCGCAGAAATCTGTCTGACGACTGTGTCCGTGGGAATCTTGCTTTTTCAAAAACGGACTGCTATACTTCGTATAAGCTCCTCGAAAATGCGGATGGCCTGCGGTGAGGGAAGTGTTAAACAGACTGCCCGCGGTTTTGGTAACTATCCCTGGTTTTGCGGTATGCAAGGCAGGCGAGGGAATGTTAAGCGGACCGCCTGGGGGTTTTAGGGGAGCGGTATGATGAAAGCGGATATCATTCTGAAGTGACGCGAAAGCGGCACAAACGGGATACCATATATTTCTGTGACAGGGGACCAGAATGCGTCAGAATAAGAAAACAATGTTGTGTATCATTGCAGTGGTGATCGCGCTGATGATCGCACTGATGGCGGGAAGCGCCAGGCTCAGCAGCAGAATCGCCGAAGGCAATACACAGATAGAAGAGCTCAAGAAGGAGACTGCGGCAGAAGAGAAGCGCACGGAGGAAATCCGCAGCGAGTCGGAATATATACAGAGCGATTCTTACAAGGAACAGGTAGCGAAGGACAAGCTGGGGCTGATCAAGGATGGAGAGATCATCTTCCGGGAATCGGATACAGCCGGAACGAAGGGTGATACATCCGCTTCTTCAGATTCTTCTACGTCGTCATCTTCTGCATCTTCGGAAGAAAAGGAATCCGGGACAGAGAATGCCGGCGGAGATACAGCATACAGTGGTGCCGGAGACTGATGAAACAACCGGGAGCCATATCCGATTCTGAGGATATGGCTTTTTTCAGTGATGAAAAGAAGAAAGCCGGACATTACGGGATGCAATATCTGATTCTGAGGATATGTTTTTTTCAGTGATGAAAAGAAGAAAGGCGGATATTAGGGGATGCGATATCCGATTTTGAGGATATGGTTTTTTCAATGACGGCGGATCGGGAGTGAACAGATGGATCTGATAAAAGAGGCGGATGCTTATATCCGCAGATTCCATATGATCGATGAGGGAGATGTGGTGATTGCCGGTGTTTCCGGCGGTGCGGATTCCGTCTGTCTCCTTCTGGTTCTGAACGCTCTAAGGGAGAAGAGAAGTTTCCATCTGGCGGCTGTGCATGTGAATCACAACATCAGAGGCGCGGACGCGGATGCGGATGAGGAATATGTGAGAACGATCTGCCGTGAAAGAAAGATCCCTCTGTATGTATATTCTTTTCCAGTCACGGAAATCGCGAGGCAGGAAAAGAGGGGACTTGAGGAGACGGGGCGGCTTCTGCGGCAGCAGGCGTTCCGGGATGCTCTGTGTAAGGCGGAGAGGCTATTCTTATCGGAAGAGACAGGTGAGCGTGCAGATAATCCGAAACGAAGAAGGGTAACAGAAGTCCGCGGTCGCGGGGGTGCGGCAGAAGGAGTGAAGATCGCGCTGGCGCATCACGCAAATGATCTCGCGGAAACCGCACTCTTTCAGGCTGTTCGCGGAAGTTCTCTGGCAGGGCTCGCAGGCATCCGTCCGGTCAGCAGGATCGGTGGTGCATGGGAAGAGGTAGACGCGGAAGGACCGACCAGCAGTAGCGGCTACAGCCGCGACAATCGTGACATGTGGGAAGATGCGCGTACGAAAGGACCGACCGCCAGTAGCAGTCACAGCCCCGGCAATCGTGTTGCGTGGGAAGACGCGCGTAGGGAAGAACTGACGGTGATACATCCTCTCTTGTTTGTACGCAGATGGGAGATTGAGGAGTGGCTTCAGGAACAGAACATCTGCTGGCGGACCGACGCGACGAACCTGGATGAAGAATACAGCAGGAACTGTCTGAGACAAAGGGTGATTCCGTATCTGGAAGAGCATCTGAATCCGGAGGCAGTGCGTCACATTCGTGAGCTGGCCGAGGATGCGGCAGAGGCGGATGAATACCTTCATGCGGAAGCGCGAAAGCGGGAATCCGAACTGGTGGAGGTGGGTTCGAACAGCGATGGCGGCGTCATTGTTTTTCTGAAGGACGCGGTGATGCAGGAAGCAGAGGTTATACAGCGCTATATTCTGATGGATGCTCTGGAGATGGTGTCCGGAAGAAAAAAGGACCTCGGGCGTGAGCAACTGCAGCAGCTCCGCGAGCTGTTCGGCATGTCCGCGGGAAAGGGAGTGGATCTTCCTTACGGGGTCCGCGCGGTGCGGCGATACGATGGAATCCGCCTTGTGCGCGGGGACGCAGATCTTGCGCAGAGCGCAGCTGTACCGGTGACGGGAGAAGGGACATTTTTTTTCAGAGGATGGAGGTTTACCTGCAGGCAAATGCGGGGATACCCGGGCGCAGAAAAGAAAATACCGCTAAATCGGTATACGAAGTACTTCGACTATGATAAAATAGGAAACAATATCGTATTCCGAACACGGCTTGCCGGCGACCGGATCGTCGTCACGGATACCGGGCAGACCAAGAAGCTGAAGGATTATTTTATAAATGAAAAAATCCCGCGGGATGAACGCGGAGGAATTCCTCTTCTGGCATCCGGCCAGCGGATTTTCTGGGTGGTCGGAGGAAGAATCAGCGGGGACTGCAGGATAACAGACAAAACAAAGAATATCCTGGAGATCACCGCGGAGGAGATGACATGCCAATGAGGAAGCCGGACGGACGAAGAAAAGTCCGGAAAGCAGACGATTGTCCGGAAAAAGCAAAAGGCAAACGGCTGTCCGGGAGGGCACGAGACGACAGTCCGGGAAAAGGCATGAGACGACAGTCCGGGAAAAGGCATGAGACGGCTGTCCGGATAAAGCGGGAAATATTGTGATAATGATAATTTTATATAGGAGGATTTTCGAATGAGCGAGAAGGTATCGGTTTTGATTCCGGAGGAGAAGGTACAGCAGAGAGTTGCCGAGCTGGGCGCGCAGATCAGCAGGGACTATGAGGGCAGGACGATCACCATGATCTGCGTCCTGAAGGGCGGAGTGGTATTCATGTGTGATCTGGCGAAGAAGATCACCGTCCCGGTGACCATGGACTTCATGTCGGTTTCCAGCTACGGCGGGGGAACCTCTTCCAGCGGGATTGTGAAGATTGTGAAGGATCTGGACCAGAGCATAGAGGGCAAGGATGTGCTGATTGTGGAGGACATTATTGATTCCGGAAGAACGCTGAGCTATCTCCTGCAGATTTTCAAGAAGAGAAAGCCGAACAGCATTCGTCTGTGCACGCTTCTCGACAAGCCGGAGCGGCGCGTCGTGCCGGATGTGAATGTGGAGTACTCCGGTTTCCGGATTCCGGACAATTTTGTCGTCGGATTCGGACTTGACTACGATCAGAGATACAGAAATCTTCCGTACATTGGCGTCATTTCTTTTGATGACGAGGACGCCCGGTAATAGACGCGGGCATCGCGATAACGAGATGACGATTTTTGCGCATGAAGAATAACAGCCCGGGGTAATTGGCGCGGGCATCGCGATAACGAGATAGTACGGCAGAGTAAGGAGCAGAAGACTTTGAACAGAACGAACAACAGAAGAGGGATGGCGGTGTATCTGATCATCATGGCCGTGATCATCGCTTTTTTCCTGATTATACCGACTCTCATGCAGTCAAACCGCGCGGTCAGCGCATCGGCATATGAGAAATATCTGAAGGACGGCGAGATCAGCCGGGCAGAGATCAGCCAGAACGCCGAGGTGCCCACAGGCAAGGTTTCGTTCACCCTGCGGGATGGAACGGAATATGTGGTGAACGTCACGGATGTCAACGATGCGATTCAGGAGCTGGAAGATCATGACATCAGTTATACGGTGTCTGACGTTTCCCGGTCCGGAGAATGGAGCACGATTCTCATTCCGTTTCTTCTGGGTGTTCTTCTGGTGGTTATCCTGGCGGGATTCCTCGCAAGATCCGCGGGAGGCGCTGGTAACGCCAACAGCCGGATGATGGATTTCGGCAAGAGCCATGCGTCGATGACAAACGGCAAGGAGAGCAAGGTTCGCTTTGCAGACGTAGCCGGGCTTGAGGAAGAGAAGGAGGATCTGGTGGAAATCGTGGATTTCCTCAAGAATCCTTCGAAATATACGAAAGTTGGAGCGCGGATTCCGAAGGGTGTCATCCTCGTGGGGCCTCCCGGAACGGGAAAGACGCTGCTGGCGAAGGCGGTTGCCGGGGAAGCCGGTGTTCCGTTCTTCAGCATCTCGGGCTCGGATTTTGTGGAGATGTTTGTTGGCGTCGGAGCCTCCAGGGTAAGAGATCTTTTTTCCGAGGCAAAAAAGAACGCGCCGTGTATCGTTTTCATTGATGAGATCGACGCGGTCGGCAGACGCCGTGGAACCGGAATGGGCGGCGGACATGACGAGAGGGAGCAGACCCTCAACCAGCTTCTGGTCGAGATGGACGGATTCGGCGTCAACGAGGGAATTATCGTGATGGCAGCCACGAACCGTGTGGATATTCTCGATCCGGCCATTCTGCGTCCGGGACGTTTTGACCGGAAGGTTGTAGTAAGCCCGCCGGATATCAGAGGAAGAGAGGAAATCCTGAAGGTTCACGCGAAGAACAAACCGCTCGGCGATGATATCGATCTGAAGCAGATCGCGCAGACGACAGCGGGATTCACCGGTGCGGATCTGGAGAATCTTTTGAACGAGGCGGCAATTCATGCCGCGCGCGACTCCAGGGCGTATGTCCGCCAGGAGGATATCAAGGATGCCTTCATCAAGGTCGGTATCGGCACAGAGAAGAAAAGCCGTGTGATTTCCGAGAAGGAGAAGAAAATCACTGCCTACCATGAGACCGGACATGCCATTCTGTTCCATGTTCTGGATCTGATGGAACCGGTATACACGATTTCTATTATTCCCACGGGGCCAGGCGCGGCCGGATATACCATGCCGCAGCCGGAAAACGATGAAATGTTCATGACCAAGGGCAAGATGATCCAGCAGATCATTGTGGATCTGGGCGGACGCGCGGCCGAGGAGATGGTATTTGACGATATCACGACCGGAGCATCCCAGGATATCAAGCAGGCGACGGCGACGGCAAGGGCCATGATCACAAAATACGGCATGTCTCCCAAGCTGGGTCTGGTAAACTATGACCAGGGCGACAGCAATGAAGTATTTATTGGAAGAGACTGGGGTCACACGAAGTCCTACAGTGAAAACGTCGCTGCTGCGATCGACGAGGAAGTCAAGGAAATCATCGAGAACTGCCACAGCAGAGCCCGCGAGATCATTGAGAAGCACAGATTTGTTCTGGATGAGTGCGCGAAACAGCTGATGGAAAAGGAAAAATTAAACCGCAAAGAATTTGAGGCTATTTTTGAAGAGGAAGCAAAAGCTGCGGCAGATGGAGCTGCAGAATCATAATTGTGAATGGTGCACAAAACTGAACAACAAAATTTGTTAACTTTGTGCAGACTTTTGGAGGGACCCGTGTTACTATAATAACCGTAAAAACCCCCCAATACATTATATAGTTTTTGCTACACCCCATAAGAGAAATACCTTCTCCAAAAAGGCAGCCTGAATAAGGCTGCCTTTTTACATATGAATAATGAAGAATGAAAGAGGAAATCGGCATGGATGATCTGGACAGAGAAATTGAATATGCGCTACGAATGCGGCCTCTTTTAAAGAAGAATGCGCTCTACAGTGATGAGACAGAGATGTTTCAGAAGCCGATGGAGCCGCAGCCTGGAGATCTGGTGACGATCCGGTTCCGGACGGCGAGAAATAACGCGGATGCGGTATATCTTCACCATGGCGACGCCAGAATGCGGATGCACTTTCAGGAGTGCCGCGACGGGTTTGATTTTTTCAGCATTCAGATCAAAATCCGGAACGAGATTTTTTCGTATTATTTTGAGATCGTGGCAGGAAACAATACCTGCTTTTACAGTAAGCTCGGTGTGCTGAGAGAGGCGCCGTCGGATTATCTGTTCCGGATCATTCCGGGATTCCATACGCCGGACTGGGCGAAGGGATGCGTCATGTACCAGATCTATCCGGACAGGTTCCGGAACGGCGATACCTCGAATGACGTTCTCACCGATGAATACAGCTATATCAACGAGCATGTACAGAGAATTGAGGACTGGAATCAGCCCCCGGCAGATATGGACGTGAGAAATTTCTACGGAGGAGATCTTCAGGGAATCATCGACAAGCTGGATTATCTGGAGAAGCTCGGCGTGGAGGCAATCTATCTGAATCCGGTCTTTGTGTCTGCGTCCAATCACAAGTATGATACGCAGGATTATGATTATGTGGACCCTCATCTGGGGAAGATTGTCAGACAGTCGGGAGACCTTCTTGAGCCCGGGGACCATGACAACACACACGCGGGCCTCTACATCAGCCGTGTGACGGATCATGAGAACCTGGAAGCGGGAAACCAGCTGTTTGCCAGGCTCATTGCAGAGGCGCACGCCAGGAACATTCGCGTGATCATCGACGGTGTCTTCAATCACTGTGGATCCTTCAATAAATGGATGGACCGGGAGAGAATCTACGAGGGCAGGCCGGGATTCGAGCCGGGTGCCTATATCTCGGAGGACAGCCCCTATCACGACTATTTTGATTTCCAGCGTGGCTCTGTCTGGCCGTATAATTCCCATTATGACGGGTGGTGGGGCCATGATACGCTGCCGAAGCTGAATTATGAGGATTCCATCAGGCTGCAGGAGGATATTCTCCGGATCGCCGGTAAGTGGGTGTCGCCGCCGTTCAGCGCTGACGGATGGAGACTTGACGTGGCGGCTGATCTGGGGCATTCCTCGGAATTTAACCATCAGTTCTGGAAAAAATTCCGCCAGAAGGTCAAGGAGGCGAATCCGGATGCCATCATACTGGCGGAGCATTACGGGGATGCGGGTTCCTGGCTGAAGGGTGATGAATGGGACACCGTCATGAACTACGATGCGTTCATGGAGCCGGTATCATGGTTCCTCACAGGGATGGAGAAGCACAGCGACTCATACAGGGAGGATCTCCTGGGCAACGCGGACAGCTTTGAGGACGCTATGCGTTATCACATGGCCTCGTTCACCATGCCCTCGCTGCTGGTGGCGATGAATGAACTGGATAACCATGATCATTCCAGATTTCTGACCAGGACGAATCACAAGGTCGGCCGTGTGCAGAACCTCGGAACCAGGGCGGCGGAAGAGGACATCGATATTTCTGTGCTGCGGACCGCTGTCGTGATCCAGATGACATGGCCGGGAGCGCCCACCGTGTATTATGGCGATGAAGCGGGTGTCTGCGGATTCACAGATCCGGATAACCGCCGGACCTATCCCTGGGGCAGGGAAAACGAGGATCTGATCCGATTCTATCAGGGGATTATTGCGGTACACAGGAATCATACAGCCCTGCGGACTGGATCGCTGAAGCTTCTGTACAAGGATTACAATGTTCTGGCATACGGAAGGTTCAATGAGGAGGAGCAGATCATTGTTCTGGTGAATAACCGGCAGGAGGATTATTATATGGAAGTTGTTGTGTGGCCGGCAGGGCTGAACCGGTATGCGCACAAGGACAGTCTGACGCGAATTTTCCGATGCGACAGGGATGGCTGCTCTGGGGATACGGAAGAGGTTCCCGTGGAAGCCGGCGTCCTCAAGACGACGATTCCTGCCTCCGGCGCGCTGGTGTTCGCACACAAAAGCGAAAATCCGGATGATGTCGCGATCTATGATCTGAAGAGAAAGGCACGCCGCTGAAGTTCCGGGCCGGGGCTTCAAAGCAAGGGGAAGTGCAGTTGCCCCCGGGCCGGCGTTTCAGAGTAAGGGGAAGTGCAGTTGCCCCGGGCTGGTGCTTCAAGGCAAGGGGAACTGTATCTGCTCCCTGGAATTGATGCGAGAAAGGATAACTATGAATATTGTAACAAAAATTTTATCTGTACTGGTAGCGCTTGAATTTTTATATATCTTTTATCTGGAAACAATTGCGACAAGCTCTGAAAAGACTTCGAAGGTGTTCGGCATGACGACAGACGAACTCAAGCAGAAAAATGTCTCGGTTCTGTTTAAGAACCAGGGCGTTTACAACGGCCTGATCGCCGTGCTGATCCTGCTGGCTGTTTTTGCGTTTGCCAGCAAGGCAGCTGTGATCTGCCTGATGGTCTATATTGTTGCGGTCGCGCTGTATGGAAGCGTGACGAGCAACCCGAAGATCATTCTGATGCAGGGAGGACTGGCAATCCTGACGCTGATCTCCTGTATTTTCTGAGGCGAAGGGATGTGCGAAACGGATTTTTTGGGGGCACCACACACTGTATAAGTCCCCGCGTCACTTCGCTGCTTCGCAGCTTCCGTGCCGCTAACAGGTGACCGACTTCGTCGGTCTGTCGCGGCGTTCGCCCCACCGCTTCACACTTTGTGTGAGCGGATGTGGCTCACTGCCCGCGCATATTCGCATTCCCGCGTTGCTTCGCACCGCTCCATGCTCATACCTGTTGTCGTCGCTAATGTTCTTGCCCACTGGTGAGCAAGCTCCCCGTGGGCCAAGAACATTGCGACTGGACTTATACAATAATATAACTTGCAATCTCATAAAAATTACTATATAATTTCTTGTGTTGTTTAACACAGGCTGGTGTGGCGGAATAGGTAGACGCAAGGGACTTAAAATCCCTCGGTGCTTACACACCGTGTCGGTTCGAGTCCGACCACCAGCATCATATAAATCCCCGGAAAGCCTTTAAAAATAAGGATTCCCGGGGATCTTTTCTTTTTTCATCTAGCAAATATCTAGCATTTTCACGGATTTCAGCTTTTTGGCATCACTATTGCAAGCGGTAAACGTAAGCGGTAAAAACCGTTTGTGGACTCCTTTGCGGCTGAAATGATAAGGTGCCCCGGAGCCGAAGACTGCCGGACTTCTCACATCGGGAGAACCACAGGTTCTTGAGACAGGAGTGCTGAATCGTCACAAAATATTATTTTGGTAAAATTTAAAATTTGAAAAAATAAGAGTTGACATCCGGAAATTCCGTGGTACTATAAGGATTGTAAGCGTTAGCACTCGTACATGATGAGTGCTAACAAGCCGCAAATAAGAATCAGACATCAGAAGAAATCCGCAGGAAACCGATCAGATGATTTTCCGGTGCGGAGGATGCTTCATCCGAAAAGGAGGAAATAGATTATGGGAAAAATCATTGGTATTGACCTTGGTACAACAAACAGCTGTGTAGCCGTTATGGAAGGTGGAAAACCCACCGTTATCGCGAACGCGGAAGGAAGCCGTACGACTCCGTCCGTTGTCGCGTTCACAAAGACAGGAGAGCGTCTGGTAGGCGAACCGGCAAAGCGTCAGGCAGTTACAAACGCCGATCACACGATTTCATCGATCAAGCGTCACATGGGCTCCGATTACAGAGTCACCATTGACGGCAAGAGCTACACTCCGCAGGAGATCTCCGCGATGATTCTGCAGAAGCTGAAGAGCGACGCGGAAGGCTATCTGGGAGAAAAGGTCACAGAGGCCGTCATCACCTGCCCGGCATATTTCAATGACGCACAGCGTCAGGCGACAAAGGACGCCGGCAAGATCGCCGGACTTGATGTAAAGCGTATCATCAACGAGCCGACAGCGGCGGCGCTGGCTTACGGCCTGGACAATGAGAAAGAGCAGAAGGTTATGGTATACGATCTCGGCGGCGGCACCTTCGATGTGTCCATCATCGAGATCGGCGATGGAGTCATCGAGGTACTGGCTACCGCCGGCAATAACCATCTGGGCGGCGACGACTTTGATAAGAGAGTTGCCGATTATATCGTAAGTGAATTCAAGAAGCAGGAGGGCATCGACCTCTCCGGCGACAAGATGGCGATGCAGAGAATCCGTGAGGCGGCAGAGAAGGCAAAGATCGAGCTTTCGAGCGCGACCACCACGAACATCAACCTTCCGTTCATCACCGCTACGGCGGACGGCGCAAAGCATCTGGATCTCAACCTGACAAAGGCAAAATTCGACGAGCTGACCGCAGATCTTGTGGAGGCGACCGCAGAGCCGGTAAGAACCGCTCTGAACGACGCGGGACTTACCGCATCTGACCTTGCGAAGGTTCTTCTGGTCGGCGGTTCCACACGTATCCCGGCGGTACAGGACAAGGTAAGACAGCTGACCGGACATGAGCCGAGCAAGAACCTGAACCCGGATGAGTGCGTGGCAATCGGCGCATCGATTCAGGGAGGCAAGCTGGCCGGAGATGCTGGAGCCGGAGACGTGCTTCTGCTCGATGTCACACCGCTGACACTTTCCATCGAGACCATGGGAGGAATCGCGACACCGCTGATTCCGAGAAACACGACAATTCCGACGAAGAAGAGCCAGATCTTCTCCACGGCTGCGGACAATCAGACTGCAGTGGATATCAACGTCGTACAGGGTGAGCGTAAGTTCGCCAGAGACAATAAGTCCCTCGGACAGTTCCGTCTGGACGGAATCCCGCCGGCAATGCGTGGCGTTCCGCAGATCGAGGTAACCTTCGATATCGACGCGAACGGCATTGTAAACGTATCCGCAAAGGATCTCGGAACCGGCAAGGAGCAGCACATCACGATCACTTCCGGATCGAGCATGAGCGATGCTGAGATCGATAAGGCAGTCAAAGAGGCAGCGCAGTACGAGGCTGAGGACAAGAAGAGAAAGGAAGCCGTAGACACGAAGAATGAAGCGGATTCGACGGTATTCCAGGTAGAGAAAGCTTTGAAGGAAGTCGGCGACAAGGTGCCGGCGGATCAGAAGAGCGGCGTTGAGGCAGACCTGAACGCACTGAAGGATCTGCTCGCGAAGGCTCCGGCAGACGGGAGCCTGACCGACGCGCAGGTAACGGACATCAAGGCGGCGAAGGAGAAACTGATGAATTCTTCACAGGCTCTGTTCACGAAGATGTACGAGAACATGCAGCAGAACCAGGGCGGCCCGAATCCGGGCGCAGGCGCAGGCCCGCAGGGCGGCGCTCAGGGCGGAAGCAGCGCAGGCAATAACGGCGGCGATGATGTCGTAGACGCTGACTACAAGGAAGTCTGAGGTAAGGACCGGTATTCCCGGGAATCCCAAAGACCGGAATGCTTCTGAGATACATTGATACATTAAGAAAAAATTATCACGATATAGCAGAGAGATCTGTGAAAGCGGCAGGAAGGCAGAAATGTCTCCTGCCGCTTTTCGAATTTACGCGAACAGTGAGCCGCAGCCGAATGCGAAGTATTCGTGTGCGGCGAGCGTCGCGATAGCGAGATAAAACTCGCGCAGCGTGTTTTATCTCGTTTACGCGAACAGTGAGCCGGAGGATTGTTAACAGGAGGTGAAGGAATGTTAATGGTGCAAAAAAGAACGGATTCATCGAACCGTGCGGTGGCATCCCGCCGCGGATTATGATATTATCGGTATGTTCGAAAAAACGACGATAAGTGCGCTAAGCTTCCGCATACGTGTATTCCTGCGCCTGCGGTGATCCTGTCTGCATTTTCGAAGAACTTTCGTCGGGAGGTGATTTCATTGAATGAGATGATAAATACAGAGGAGCTGGAAGACCGGAAGGAAATGGTCGAGGCGTGTATAAAGGATGGCGACAGCAAGAAGCTGAATGAGATTTTCAGCGATATGGAAGCCATTGACTTCGCACAGATCGTGGAAGCACTCGAGGACGAGGAAATTCCAAAGGTCATGCAGCTTCTGAATGATGAGAACAGAACTGCGCTGATGGAGGAGTCCAGCGATGAGATGCGGATCCGTCTTGCGAAAACTCTGGATAATCATGCGCTTCTCGATATGTTCGCGGATATGCAGAAGGATGATATCGTAGATATGCTGGGAGATTTCCCTACCGGCAGAAGAAAAGAGGTTCTTAACCTGATGAAGGCGGATGACCGGAAGATCATCACAAACCTTCTCCAGTATCCGGAGGAATCGGCCGGAGGCCTGATGTCCACGGCTTACCTGGCTCTGAATGAGAATCTGACGGTATCCGAGGGCATTCACAAGATTCATGAGATCGGGCCAAAGACCGAGGTTATCGAGATTATTTACGTGACGGACCGGACACATCGCCTGACGGGAACCGTCGATCTGCGGGATCTCCTGTCGAGTCCCGGGTCAAAGCTGATCCGTGATATCATGCATGACAATGTGATCTATGTCACTCCTGAGGTCGATCAGGAGGAAGTCGCAAAACTGGTATCCCGATACGATCTGCAGGCAATTCCGGTTGTCAGCGCGAAGAAACAGCTTCTCGGAATCATCACCGTAGATGATGTCATCGACGTCATCATTCAGGAGCATGACGAGGATATGCTTCAGATGGCCGGTGTAAGCTCGGAGGAAAGCCTCAAGACCTCCCTCGGGCAGTCGATTCGTTTCCGGCTTCCGTGGCTCCTGATCAACCTTGCGACGGCATTTCTCGCTTCGTTCACGGTAAAGGCATTCGAGAGCACCATCAATAAGGTTGTCGCTCTTTCTGCGATCATGACGATTGTATCCGGAATGGGAGGCAACGCCGGTACGCAGACAATGTCCGTCCTGGTCCGTGAGCTCTCGCATAACAAGATAACGTTCGCGGAGGCGATGAAAGGGTTCTTTAAGGAAATACTGCTTGGCATTATCAACGGTGCCGCCAATGGTCTTGTGACAGGCGTGATTGTCTGGTTGATCTATGGAAATTTCTATCTTGGAGTGATTGTGTTCATCGCCATGATCGGGAATATGATCGTCGCGGGTGTCTTCGGCTTCCTGGTTCCTGTTGTGCTGGATAAAATCCATGCGGATCCGGCCGTTGCGTCCTCAATTTTCGTGACGACGGCGACCGATGTTCTTGGATTCTTTATCTTCCTCGGACTGGCCAAGCTCACCCTTCCGTTGCTCCTCGGCGCCTGAGTCCGTCTGAATTTGCAGCCATAGCGTATGTCCGGCTGAATTTCCAGTCAGATCATGGCTGCCCATCCTCTGAGCCAAAGACGCGAAGACCGGAGTCTGAGAGAGCCATGCATATTTCGTCAGCGGATGTCAGAGCATATGTCCGGCATCAGCATCGGAAGATACCTTTCATAATTAATTCCGTCGAGGAAGGAAGTGCCGGCTGCGATGGAGTCGTGAACGCCGGCGGACAGAAAGTTTCCGGCAGTCCTGACGGTTCTGTCCCAGCTCCATCCGTTGAGACGTCCGCCGAGGACAATGGCGGCGAAAAGATCGCCGGTTCCGGAAAAGTGCCCTTTTTCGTGCGGGAAGAGATACAGAGCTTCTCCCTCGCTGTTCACAAGCAGGTTGCCAATCTTCGGTTGTGTTCTGTCAGCGGAGTGACTGCAGAGCTCCCCGGATAAACCGGTGACAAGAATTGTTTTTCCCGGCTTGTTCAGAAGGGAACGGGCCCGGTCCCGGATCTGTTCCAGAAGCGACGCTGCGGGAGAGGAAAGAAGTTCTGCGGGGTCGGCACCGGTCAGAAGACAGAGCTCTGTGGTGTTTGGGGTCAGGATATCGGCCTGTTTGGCGAGAACCTTCATGTCGCGGAGCAGATCGGGTGAAAAATTTGCGTAGGTGAAGCCGTCATCTCCCATGACGGGATCGACCAGAAGTGTGGTTTCCCCGGTCTTGAACTGTTCGAGGAAATCCCTGACGAAAGAGGTCTGAGAGGAATCCGCCAGATAGCCGGTCAGAATGCCGTCGAAGCGGGCATGGAGCGAGGACCAGTGCGAGAGATAATGCGGCAGGTCCGCGGTGCAGTCTCTGGAGTAGTATCCCGTGTATTCGGTCTGCGCCGTCAGTACAGCGGTTGGTACCGGATTCACGGAAATTCCCATGGCGGAGAGAACCGAAATATCCGCCACCAGAGAACAGCGTCCCATGCCGGAGAGGTCGTTAATTGCGGCTGTTTTCTTAATCATTGAGCAATTCCTTTCAAATTTCATCTCAATCAATTCAATCATCAATCCTTATATTTTATAAGATTGGATCAGTAAAGATATAATCAGTACTCATTAATTTTTCACACCCAGTAAACTACCATATGTTACATCGTGGCACAAACGGTATAAGCTACGGATTGCTCCGTGCTGCGCACTCCCGCAATCTACAGGTATTCGAATACAGCCTCTTACGTGCGCTTCGCGGCAGGCAGCCTGTCTGCGTTTTCGGAGAGCGGATAAAACAGACGCCCGGTGAGGGACCCGCTTGCGCGGTGTGCCTTCACCGGGCGTCTGTCGCTCCGGACCATTTTCACTTTTCTTCAATAAACAGGCAGTCCATCGGGCAGGCCTGCGCACACTTGCCGCAGGCAATGCACTTGAATGCCTTTTCGGTTGCGGGATCCTTTCTCATCACATGCATCGGGCAGACCTCAACGCAGGTTCCGCAGCCTGTGCAGAGTTTCTTGTTCACCATGTAAACGCCGAATTTGTTCTGTGTGATAGCGTTCTTCGGGCAGTTCCGGGCACACTTGCCGCACTGAATACAGGTTACCGGTTTGGTCTCGAAGGGGAATACTTCGTTTACCGTCTCGATCCGCAGAGCGGCAAGATCCAGATCGTCGCTCTTGAAATAGGTATTCGCGCATACCTGAACGCAGGTGAGGCAGTTCATGCACTCGGCTTCTTTGTTAACCTTCAGACGTTTCATAACTTGACATCCTCCTTGTCAATATAAATAGTACTGCATTTCCCTTTTGCGGCGGATACCGCAAAAAACACCCAGAGTCATCACTTCTGAGTCTGTTTCAGATTACCGAAAGATTGTGCAATATTTAACATACTTTCATAGTATTAATCTATCGTATTCAGGATATTTCGTCAATACGGGAATGGCAGAATCAGGCAATTTTCTGTACCGAATCAACAAAAAAATCAGAAGAGCTTCCTGAAAATATGACGAATCTGCACAGCGGACAGGTAAGGACAGATAGATTTTGTCTTGTTGTTCGGCGCTTCTGGTCTTGAACCTTCTGATGACAGAAGTGCATAATAGAAAAATCGACAGAAGAACAGACATGGAAGAACGGGTATCAGAGGAACAACCGGCGGAGGTACAAGTTCCGGCAGCTCAGCGTCGGGATAATGAAGGGATATACGATAAAGATACATTGTGCTACACACTGTATAAGCTACGGATTGCTCCGTGCTTCGCACTCTCGCAATCCTACAGGTATGAGGATTTCGCGCGTTCGCGCTTCATCCTCATACCTGTTGCCTTCGAAATCGCATACAGTCTCTTACGCGCGCTTCGCGTGCGACGATCCTGTCTGCGTTTTCGAAGAGCTTATACAGTAGATATATGAAAGGGAATTATTGATGAAGGTTTTACATATCGGGGAAAAGGGAAATATTGAGAAGTACGCAACCGGAAACCCGTATCTCTCCAGGCTGGAGATCATAGACATGCCGAGGGGGCTGACGGATATCGAGTACCTTTCCCGGGCGAAGGATGCGGAGTACATTGTGTCGGATGCCATCTCCAGGGTATCGGGTGACCTGATCGCCGGGATGCCGAATCTCCGGATGATTCACTCTGAGGGAGTGGCTTATGACCAGATCGACACAGAGGCGGCTGCCGATCGCGGGATCTATGTCTGCAGCAGTCAGGGAATGAATGCTTCCGCGGTAGCGGAGCAGACGGTTCTTCTGATGGTTGGAATGCTGCGGGATGTGGTGAACGGAGACCAGGCGGTCCGGGACGGACGGCAGATTCAGGTAAAAGGCGGGTATATCCGGTCAGGATCGCTGAGGGAGCTGTCCGACTGCACGGTCGGGCTGGTAGGATTCGGAAATATTGCCAGGCGTACCGCGCACCTTCTGAAGGCTTACGGAACGCGTGATATTTTCTATTATAAAAGACATCCTCTCTCGGCAGAGAGGGAGAAGGAGTACGGCGTGCAATATCTGCCGCTGGACAGATTGCTGGAGCAGAGCGATATTGTCAGTCTGCACCTTCCCGTTACTCCCGAAACGGAATACATGGCGGACTTCGATTTCTTCCGCAAGATGAAGGAAGGATCATATTTCGTGAATACATCCAGGGGAGAGCTTGTGGAGGATGATGCGCTGATTCACGCCCTGGCATCCGGAAAGCTGGCGATGGCCGGGCTGGATACCCTCGACTGCGAGCCGGTGCAGAAGGATCATGTGCTGCTCGAACAACCGCGGGAGATCTCGCGCAGGATCATTTTCAGTCCGCACATCGGCGGAATCACCGGCGCTTCCTTTGCCCGCAGCATGACGATGGTGCTGGAGGATATCAAAACTGTCGAAGAAGGCGGAAGACCGGCGCGAGCCGTGTGATCGCTGCCCACGGATAACGTTAAGTCATGGAATTTCTGCTCTTCAGAAAAACCGCGGGCCGATAACCTAACTGATTTCTGTTGAAAAAAACTAAGGCAGAGCGGCAGTATAAGGAATTTGAAGAGGCCGATAACCTAACTGATTTCTGTTAAAAAAATACCGGACCGCGGGTATTGTCATACTGCAAAAAGGTTGTTATGATTCTCCATAAAGAAAAGTCAGAGACATCTGTGATACAAGGAAGTATCGTCGGCAGACAGCCGGATACTTCTTTTTTTGTATCCTATATTCTGAATACAGACAGTGCAAAGGGGCATGTGGATTTATTCTGCATGCCCTTTTCTGTTTTCGCAGGTTTTCCGATAACGCAGAGAGGACTGTCGATTGAACGATTGGACTCATTGCGTGACATCTGCAAGGCTGTTTGATAGCGCGGAGAGAGCTGTCGATTGGACTCGTTGCGTGACATCTGCAAGGCTGTTTGATAATGCGGAGAGGACTGTCGCACACGAAGCGCGAGGAAGATTGTACACGGTTTTTGGATTGTGTATATTGTGTTATATATCGTGTTGTGTATCGGGTATTCAGAGACGTCTCTCCAGAGTAACTGTTGATTGGTTTTTGGATAAGTAGTGAGGTGAAGCACATGTCAACCGGTTTACTTTCAGTATTTATTATCCTGGCTATTATCGTTATTGCGGTCTTGACAAAAAGGTGCGCAGAGGTTCTGATTGCAGGATCACTGCTTGCGTGTCTGGTTTATTATAAAGGGAGTTTCCTGACAAAGTGGTGTCAGCTCATCCAGGACACACTCGCTGAAAATGTCTGGATCATCATCGTCTGCGGCCTGTTCGGCAGCCTGATTGCGCTGCTGACGGCATCGAAGGGAAGCTATGGATTTTCACGGCTTGTTTCCAGATTTTGCAACACGGAACGCAAGACGTTATTTACTTCCTTCATTCTCGGCATTCTCATCTTTGTAGATGATTATCTGAATGTGCTGACCATCGGTGTGTGCATGAAAGGTGTCTATGATAAGAGAAAGATCCCGAGAGAGGCACTGGCTTACATGCTGGATGCGACGGGCGCTCCGGTATGCGTGATGCTTCCGTTCTCCACATGGGCAGTCTTCTACGCGGGCATCTTCGCTGATCAGGACAGCGTGCAGAAGCTCGGCTATGCGACCGGTCTTCAGGCTTATACGCACGCCATTCCGTATTTGTTCTATCCGATTTTCACCCTTCTGATTGTGTTCCTGTTCTGTCTTGGTGTCATGCCAAAGATGGGTACGATGAAGAAGGCGTACCAGCGTGTCGCCGAAACCGGTATGGTATACAGCGAAAAGAGCCGTAAATACAACCATGACGAAGAGGGATACACAGAGGAAGGTAATATCTGGGATTTCATCATTCCAATGGGTGTGCTTGTCGCTCTTGCGATCGCGACGGGAAATCTGCTTCTGGCGGTCGTAGTGGGCATCCTGGTCTGCTTTGTGATGTATATTCCGAGAAAGGTCATTCGCATGGAGGATTTCTATACGACGATCTGCAAGGGATTTGCCGACATGCTTCCGATCCTGATCCTTCTGATCATGGCGTTTTCTCTGGAAAAGGTGCTGGCCGACATGAAGATGACGGATTTCATCATTCAGATTGCAGAGCCGGTTCTTACGAGATCTGTGTTCCCGGCGGTTACCTTCGTTCTGGTAGCAGTTCTGGCATTCACAACCGGATCTCTCTGGGGCATGAGCGCTATCGTAACTCCGATTGTTTTTCCGCTTGGAGCAGCGGTTGGCGCGAACACGATTCTGATCATGGCCGCGGTTATTTCCGGAGGTGCTTTCGGAAGCCATGCGTGCTTCTATACAGACGCGACGCTTCTGTCCTCGCAGAGCGCCGGCATCGACAACATGGAGCACGCACTATCGCAGCTGCCTTATGTGCTGATAGCTGCCGGTGCCTCGGTTGTTGCGTATCTGGTCTGCGGATTTGTCATGTAGCGTAGCAGGTTATCGGATTTGTCATGTAGCGCAGAAGGTTATCGGATATGATATGAGATGCGTAAATATCCGGACAGGCAGTGATCGGGCAATTGTTGTGGGAGGAAATCTGTGGCCGGACATGTACAGCCTGTGGTGCTCCGTATAGCGCGTGGTGTTTCATTCAGCCTGTGGTGCTCCGTATAGCGCGTGGTGCTTCACTCAGCCTGTGGTGCTCCATACAGTACGTGGCGCTTCATACCGTCCGGTTGTTTATTTAGAAAGAGGAATGATTATGAGCAAGAGTAAATTTGTGGTAACCGTGAACCGACAGTTTGGCAGCATGGGAAGACCGATCGCAAAGCGTATGGCAGAGGATCTGGGAGTCGAGTATTACGACAGAGATCTGATTGAGAAGGCCGCGCAGGAGCTGGATCTTCCGGCCTCGGTGATTGAGGAATCGGAGGAATCGGCGAGGAAGGGCGTCGAGAATCCGTTCTCCCGGATGCAGTTTCCGCTGGGCGGAGGCACAAGTGATGTGCAGGACAAGATTTTTCATACACAGCAGAACATCATTAAGTTTCTGGCGCAGAGGGAATCCTGCATTATCGTCGGCCGGTGCTCGGATTTTATTCTGGCTGAGATGCCGAACACGATGCATATCTATATCTACGCTTCCTATTCGGACAGACTGCATCACTGCATCTATGATCTGAAACTGGAGGAGCAGGAGGCACGCCGCATGATCAAGGCAGTAGATGACGCGAGAGATGAATATCAGATGCATTACGCGGGCTATTTGCCGGACGATAAGAGGTATAAGGACATCATGATCAACAGCAGTCTGTTCGGCGTGCAGGGCACTGCGGAATATCTTACGGACGCGGTCAGACGGAAATTCAGTTTGTGAGACGATGATCGTCAACTGCCCACTGCCTGAAGGCAGTGGGTTTTCGCCTGCAGCAAACGAAAGGCAGTGCAGTGGATTTCGCCTGCAGTAAATGACAGGCAGTGAGTTTCTGCCTGCAGCAAACGAAAGGACTTTATTTTATGAAATATTTGATCAGAAGTACGGCGGTATACAACGGACATGACGCTCTGCCTTCCCCGGAGTCGATTCTTGTGGAGGATGGAGTGATCCGGAAAATTCTTCCGTATGATGTGAACGTAGAGGTGCTTCCGGATGGGATAAAAGTTCTGGATTTCGGCGACCGGCTGGTGATGCCGGGATTTATCGATGCGCACACGCATTTTTTTACCGGAGCCATGGAGAACAGCGAGCATGTGTGCAGTGAGATCGCGGATTCGGTCTCCGAGGACGACTGTGCGCGGATCGTCGGAGAATACGCGGCAAAGCACCCGGAGGAAAAGGTGATTCGGGGAAGCGGATGGTTTCTTCCGAAGTGGAGGACGACGACGCTTCCGACGAAAAAAAGTCTCGACGCGGTGGTTCCGGACCGTCCTGTTCTGCTGAAATGCGCGGACGCGCACAGCTACTGGCTGAACAGTGCGGCACTTCAACTGTGCGGGATTACGCAGGACATGAAGCCTGAGAGCGGTTCTGTCGGTCTTCTTCCGGATGGAGAGCTGAGTGGAATGCTGATCGAGCCGGCCGCGTATGAGCCTGCGGATAAGGTGTTCCGCACCTTTCCGGATGATGAGTATCGGAAGATTATTGAGGATTTCGAGAGGGTTCTGGCCGGATACGGCATCACCGCGCTCAGCGAGATGTTCGCACCCGATTACAATGAGGAGAACAATCATCTCTGTGAGATGATTCATTCGATGGCAGAAGAGGACAGGATGAGCGCTCATCTGTACCTGTTCCCGCGTCTGTTCGGTTATACGGATTTTTCCGCGGCAGAGAAATGGAAGAAGCAGTTTGCCGGGAAGTGGTTTGACATCCCGGGTGTGAAGGGATTCCTTGACGGGGTTACAGAGACCTACACCGGTCTTCTTCTGAAGCCCTATACGGACCGGCCGGATACCTGCGGAATCGGGGTGCCTCTGCGGGAGTATGACGACGTCAGACAGTCTGTCATTGCCGCAAACAGGGAAGGATTTTCCGTCAGGCTGCACTGCATTGCGGATGGCTCCGTCCGGATGGCGCTGAATCTCTTCGAGGATTCGATCCGCGCCAACGGGGACAGGGATTATCACAATACAATTGAGCATATCGAGAATATCGATCCCTCGGATATCCCGCGCTTCCGGAAGCTTCACGTGATTCCGTCCATGCAGCCGGCACATCTGGTTCTGGATGAGAACGGCAAGATCCTTCATATCGGAAAAGAGAGAATCCGCTATGAATGGCCGCTTCGCTCCATGGCCGAGGCGACGGGAACGCTGGCGATCGGAACCGATTTTCCTGTGGTCGGCATTGATCCGTTCCAGACGATATATACCGCAGTCACGCGAAAGGATTATCAGCATCATCCGACCGGATTCAATCCGGAGGAAAAACTGACGATGCTGCAGGTTCTGTCCGGGTATACCTTCAACGCCGCGCGCGCATACCACATGGAGGACAGGATCGGAAGCCTCGAGGAGGGAAAATATGCGGACATCATTGTGCTGAAGGAGAATCTGTTCACCATGCCGGAGGAGGAGATCATGGACAATCGTGTCGTCTTCACGATGTGCTGCGGCAAAATCACGAATGATGCGCTGAAGATTTGTAAACAGGTGAATGATTAAGAAAGGAAAATCAGGGACGGTCAGAGACCGGTCCCTGCGCCGTCCGTTCCGGACATGATCCGGAAAAGCTCCAGCCGTGAAGAGATATGAAGCTTCCGGTAGATGTTCTGCATGTGTTTCTGCAGGGTGTTGTCCGTGATATGGAGCTGTTCGCGGATCTGTGCATTTGGAAGCGCCTTCATGACAAGCCGGACGATCTCAGCCTCCCTCCGGGTCAGAGCGGCTTTTTCGATCAGGGCGTCTGCCCGTTCTGTGGTGAGGACTGCGGATGCGGAATTTGCGGGAAATGTGTCCGGAGCTTTCAGAAGCAGACGGCCGTAGATGAAGTTCAGATGCTTGTCGAGAGACTTCAGCAGCGTCATGTCGTCTTCTGAGAAGGGCGGATCCTCCCGGGTGCGGAACAGTGTGATCACGCCCAGAAACTTCCGTTCATACACGATCGACATCTGAAGGGTGTCATAGATATGATATGGGCGGTAACACTTTTCATAAATCGCGGAATGAAGGCGGCTTTCGTTCTTTAGAAGATCGCTTTCCCGAAGCACCGTGGAGACCTTGGAGTGGAGCATCCACTGGATTTCGTCGTCCTCGTAGTTATCGATGTATTTCTGCTCCGCGGCGGTAAAATCTGCCGGATCGCAGTACACACCATTGAAGGTGAAGCGGGGCGCATCAGGGTCCGCAGTCAGAAGACTGGCGTAGGGACTCGGAATCAGCATCCGGAGATAGGAAAGGAGATCGTGGTTGATTCCCTCTGCATCGTTGGAAGTATACAAAGAGTACAGGAGATCACTGAAGATCAGCAGATGATTGGTATCCATTATTCTGTCACCTCATTTTAAGTCGGTTTATTTACCAGGGGAAGCTGCGATATCACGGGATCGTACAGGATTATGGTATCCTGGAAGAAAGTACCTGCAAATACCGGAAATCAAGTATAAAAATCGCAGAATCCGGGAATGGCAACGGGTTTCGGACTTTGCTAGAATATAATCAGCAGTTAAATATAACAGCACCGATACAAAGGCGTATCTGTCACTCGTCATGACGGATGCGCTTTTTTTATCAGTATCTGCAGGAAACCGAAGCAGCTGCTGCCTGAATGTACAGCTGCCCGGATCCGCAGGGAAAGGATCTGCGGAAACAGAACCTGCTGTTTCAGAATCTGCGGTTACAGGACCTGCAGTTATAGGACTGTCAGTTTACAGAGTTTTCAACAGTTATCAACAGTTATAAACAGGAGGAAAAAACTATGGCAGACACAGCAAAGACAATCAAGGATCTGGATCGTATTATAGGTCTTATCGAGACGGACAGCAAGGACATTCCGAAAGACGAGAAGAAGAGAATGGTCGCTGAGACGCTGGATTACTTCAACAACTATGTCAGCCCGGGCTGGCTGAAATACAGAAAGTCCGTATCCTCCGATTCGGAAGGCGGAGCGGTTCTCGAGTGGGAGGACGGCGGCGCGTACGTATACGGGCTGAACGGTGAGAAATTCATCGACTGTCTGGGCGGCTTCGGAATCTACACCTGCGGACACAGAAATCCGGAAATCCTGGACGTTGTGAAGAAACAGCTCGATCATCAGGCACTTCACTCACAGGAGTTGCTGGATCCGCTGAGAGGATATCTGGCAAAGGCACTCGCGGACATCACACCAGGTGATCTGCAGCAGTGCTTCTTCACAAACGGCGGAGCCGAGGCCGTTGAGATGGCTCTGAAACTGGCACGTATCGCTACCGGCGGCAGATGGTACATCTCCATGGTAGGCGCATTCCACGGCAAATCCATGGGTGCGATCTCTGTAGGAGGCAAGGATACCTACCGTGTACCGTACACACCGATGGTACAGCAGGTACAGCATGTTGAGTACGGAAACGCAGAGGATGTAAGAAAGGCAATCAAGAACCTTCAGGCAGTCGGTGAGAGTGTTGCGGCAGTTATCGCGGAGCCGATTCAGGGTGAGGCGGGAGTCATCGTTCCTCCGAAGGGATATCTGCAGCAGCTTCGTGACATCTGTGACGAGACCGGCGTTGCGCTGATCTTCGATGAGATCCAGACCGGCATGGGCCGTACCGGCACGATGTGGAGGTGTGAGGCAGAGGGAGTTACTCCGGATATCATGACCTTCGGTAAAGCCTTCGGCGGCGGCATCATGCCGATCACCGGAATCATTTTCAAGCCGAAGATGTGGGGACAGCAGCTGATCGACAACCCGTGGCTGCTTGGCTCTCCGACCTTCGGAGGAAACCCGGTATGCTGCGCGGCGGCACTTGCAACGATCCGCTATATGCTGAAGAACGATATCCCGGGCGTATGCAGAGAAAAAGGAAAGGTTCTGAAGGCAGGACTTCAGTCCATGGCTGAGAAGTATCCGGATATCATTCAGGAGGTCCGCGGAGAAGGATTGATGCTCGCCGTAGAGTTCGTGAACTGCGAGGTCGGCTACGCGACCGCTAAGGGCCTGTTCGCCCGGAGGGTCATGACAGCGGGAACACTGGTGAACGCGAAGACTATTCGTTTCGAGCCGACAGCAGTTATCTCCGAGCAGGATATCAAGGATGTTATCACGAGACTGGATGAGTCGCTCGCGGACGTAAGAGCGGCAAAGTAAGTTCAGGATCATAATTATCGTCTGAGCTTACGAAATAAGGTAAGTTCAGACGATAATAATATTACACGAACAGTGAGCCGCAGCCGAATGCGAAGTATTCGTGTGCGGCGAGCGTCGCGATAGCGAGATAAAACTCGCGCAGCGTGTTTTATCTCGTTGTCTGCATGAGCAGCAGGGTAAGCGCTATGTAAGAATAGCACCACATGCGGCATAAGCTCCGGATGGATCCGTGCTGTGTACTCTCGCAAAACCTATATACAAGGAGGAAACGGATGGAAGTCGTAAAGAATTATATCAATGGTGTCTGGAAGGAATCCGTATCCGGGAAAACAGAGGAAGTGATCGGACCCGCAGATGGCAGTGTGATCGGTGTTGTGACAGACAGCGTGCCGCAGGATGCGGAGGAAGCCATCGCCGCCGCGAAGAAATCCTTTTATACAGACCGCACCTGGAGGGATATGCCGGGTGTGGCAAGAGCGGGAATCCTGTATCGGATTGCGGAGCTGATCGATGAGAATGCCCATGATCTGGCCGTGACAGATACCCTGGACAATGGGAAACCGCTCCGCGAGGCGGAGGGTGACGTCTCAGACGCCGCCGAATGCTTCCGTTATTATGCCGGCCTGATTGATAAGCCGGAGGGCGGTGCCTATGCGACCAATAACGGATTCGGCGAAATGCTGAATATGACCGTAAAGGAGCCGGTGGGTGTCTGCGCGCAGATTACGCCATGGAACTACCCGCTGCTGATGTCCTGCTGGAAGCTGGCGCCCTGTCTGGCAGCCGGAAACTCCCTGGTATTCAAGCCGAGTTCCAAGGCACCCCTGTCCACTGCAAAGCTGTTTCATCTCTTTGAAGAGGCAGGGCTTCCCGCCGGAACGGCAAATCTTGTGCTGGGCAGCGGATCAAATGTTGGAAATGTGTTCGCGGAGAGTGAGGATGTCGATATGATCACCTTTACCGGAAGCACAAAGGTCGGTCAGGGAATCGCGCGGGCGGCAGCCGGCAACCTGAAAAAGGTAGGTCTGGAGCTTGGCGGAAAATCTCCGGTGGTCATCTTCGATGACTGTGATCTTGAAGCCGCAGTGGAATGGGTCATGATCGGAATCTTTTTCAACGGCGGCCAGGTGTGCTCGGCCACTTCCAGACTGATCATTCAGGATGGAATCCATGATGCCTTCATCAAACGTCTGGCTGAGAAGGCATCCAAAGTTACCATCGGCCCCGGAATGGAGAATCCGGATCTTGGACCTGTGGTTTCCGAGGACCAGATGAACAAGATCCTGTCCTACATCAGGACCGGAATTGAGGAGGGTGCCGAGCTCGTATGCGGAGGAAAACGTTATACAGAGAACGGATGCGACAAGGGCTATTACATCGAACCGACTGTCTTTGATCACTGCAGGCCGGATATGCGCATCGTAAAGGAAGAAATTTTCGGACCGGTTCTGAGCGTGCTTACATTCCACACAGAGGAGGAAGCTGTGGCGCTTGCGAACGATACGGAATACGGACTTGCCGGAGCAGTGATCACCCGGGACGGCGCGAGAGCACTTCGCGTCACCAGAGAACTCCGTGCGGGAATCACGTGGATTAACTGCGATCAGCCTACCTTCTGCCAGGCACCATGGGGCGGCTACAAGAAGAGCGGCATAGGACGTGAGCTGAGTGTACAGGGACTGGATGAATATCAGGAGACGAAGCAGATTAATATTAATCTGCATCCGGAGAATCCGGTCGGGTGGTATGTACACTGAGCAGGTTCCCCGCGTGCCAGGAACATTGCGACTGGACTTGTGTATAAGCTGCGGATTGCTCCGTGCTTCGCACTCTCGCAATCCTAACAGGCATTCGCACTTTCGTGCCGCTAGCGCGTCACTTCGTGCTCATACCTGTTGCCTTCGAAATCGCATCCAGTCTCTTACACACGCTTTGCGACAGGCGGCCTGGATGCGTTTTCGAAGAGCTTATTTATTCAGTGTAAGTGTATAAGTCCCCGCGGTGCTGCGCTGCTGCGCAGCTCTCGCACCGCTAACAGGTATGAGCATTCTCGTGCCGCTTGCGCGTCACTTCATGCTCATACCTGTTGTCGTCGCTAATGTTCCTGCCCGCCGGTGAGCAAGCTCCCCGCGTGCCAGGAACATTGCGACTGGACTTGTGTATAAGCTGCGGATTGCTCCGTGCTTCGCACTCTCGCAATCCTAACAGGCATTCGCACTTTCGTGCCGCTTGCGCGTCACTTCGTGCTCATACCTGTTGCCTTCGAAATCGCATCCAGTCTCTTACACGCGCTTTGCGTGTGACGATCCTGGATGCGTTTTCGAAGAGCTTATACACAAAAATGAGTATTTTATTTTGGGGCGTGTTCTTATAGAATAGGGAACTGATGACAGGCAAAGATGCTTAATCATAAGAGCATCTCTGCCTGTCTTTTTTTACGCGAACAGTGAGCCGCAGCCGAATGCGAAGTATTCGTGTGCGGCGAGCGTCGCGATAGCGAGATAAAACTCGCGCAGCGTGTTTTATCTCGTTACGCGAAAGCAGCAGTCTCCGGGAATGCCGGGCCGTGTGCGGGCCGGCCGGGAGGCGGGGAAGAACTGCAGAGGAGCTGTATTCACTGTTGTGAGATGCATTCCCGGAATAGGAGGTAGAAAAAGTGGAAGAAAAAAGACTTGATTTTGTGAAATCCGTTCCTGAAATCTTCGGCAGCCTGGTATTCAACGATCAGGTTATGAAGGAACGTCTGCCGAAGGACGTATATAAGGCGGTTCATAAGACAATTAAAAACGGCAGCCATCTGGAGCTTGACGTGGCGAATACGGTTGCGGCGGTGATGAAGGAGTGGGCGATCGAGCATGGCGCGACGCATTTCACACACTGGTTCCAGCCGATGACCGGACTTACGGCCGAGAAGCACGACAGCTTCATCTCTCCGACCGGAGACGGCAAGGTAATCATGGAGTTTTCCGGAAAAGAGCTGGTAAAGGGCGAGCCGGATGCTTCCAGCTTCCCGTCAGGCGGCCTTCGGGCGACCTTTGAGGCGCGCGGCTATACCGCGTGGGATCCTTCTTCACCGGCATTCATTAAGGACGGATCTCTCTATATTCCGACGGCCTTCTGTTCCTTTGGCGGAGAAGCTCTGGACAAGAAAACTCCGCTTCTGCGTTCCATGGAAGCTCTGTCCAAGGAGGCGGTCAAGGTTCTTCATCTTCTCGGAAATGAGAAGGTTACACATGTTGACACCACAGTTGGTTCCGAGCAGGAGTATTTCCTGATCGACAAGGATATGTACCTTCAGAGAAAGGATCTCCTGATGTGCGGACGCACCCTGATCGGAGCTCCGGCACCGAAGGGACAGGAGATGGAGGATCACTATTTCGGCGTTCTGAAACCGAAGGTATCCGAATACATGCATGATCTGGAACAGGAGCTCTGGAAGCTTGGCGTTCCGGCGAAGACAAAGCACAACGAGGTTGCGCCCTCTCAGCATGAGCTGGCACCTGTATTCGAGACTGCCAACGTTGCGGTGGATCACAACCAGCTGACGATGGAGGTCATGAAGAAGGTAGCGGACAAGCATCATTACGCATGTCTGCTTCACGAGAAGCCTTTCGAGGGAATTAACGGATCCGGCAAGCACAACAACTGGTCCATTGTCACCGATACAGGCGAGAACCTTCTGGATCCAGGAAGAACACCGGCGGAGAATACCCAGTTCCTGGTATTTCTGATGGCTGTTATCGAGGCGGTCGATGATTATCAGGATCTGATGCGTGTATCCGTGGCAACCGCAGGAAACGATCACAGACTGGGAGCGAACGAGGCGCCGCCGGCAGTGATCTCTATCTTTGTGGGAGACGAGCTCGCCGCCGTGCTGAAATCCATCGATGACGGAACTGCCTTTGTGGGAACCGGAAAGACGAAGATGGGAATGGGCGTTCATGTACTGCCGCACATCACCAAGGATACGACCGACAGAAATCGTACATCACCGTTCGCTTTTACCGGAAACAAATTCGAATTCCGTATGCCGGGTTCCTCTCTGTCAGTAGCTGACCCCAACATTATTCTGAACACAGCTGTTGCAGAGTCTCTTTCCCGCATCTATGACGCGCTCAAGGATGTGGCGGCAGAGGATCTTGACGCGGAGATTCACAAGCTTCTGAAGAAGATTCTGGATGAGCACAAGAGAATCCTGTTCAACGGCAACGGCTATACGGATGAATGGATTGCCGAGGCGGAGAAGAGAGGCCTCGCGAATCTGAAGTCTCTTCCGGACGCGATGCCGAAGCTGCTCGACAGTAAAAACGTGGAGCTCTTCACAAAGCATAAAATCTTCACAAAGGAAGAGATTGAGTCCAGATATGAGATCTTCCTGGAGAACTATTCCAAGACCGTGCACATCGAGGCCCTTACCATGGAGGAGATGGTACGGAAAGATTTCACCAGCGGACTTCTCGGGTATATGAAGGATCTGACGGAGGAAAGCACGCAGAAGAAGGCACTGCTCGGAGATGAGGGCGGCGCATATGAGACCGGAATCCTGAAAAAGCTGGACAGCCTTTCCGGAGAAATCGGAAGCGCTCTGGCGAAGCTGACAGAGGATACAGCAAAAGCAGAGAAGCGCGAAGGCCTTGAGGGCGCTCGCTACTATCACGACGTGATACTCACGGATATGGAGAACCTTCGCAGCTATGTAGACTCGGCGGAGATCTACGTTCCGGAGAAATATCTGCCGTATCCGACCTACGGAGAACTTCTTTTCTCACTTCGATAAGAAAATCTGGAATGGGACGGAAATCCAAAGAGTCCGGACGCCAGAAGAATGGAATGCATCGTGAATATCAGGAACTGTCGCGGGTAAAAACGCGGCAGTTCCTAAAACTGTATTTAAAATCAGATTTGCAGGGTAATTGATTTTAACCATAATGAAAAGCGGAGCCCGCCCGGAATAAAGTACAAGACAAGTACAGGAAACGACCCGGATGATTATTTAAAAGCAGACATTTGCAAAATATGAGAACAAATGGCGCAAAAACTGCTTGCATATCCCTGATAATCACTATATAAAAAAATCAGAAGCTCATAAATCCTGCGGGATCATTACCTGCAGACTGCACAGATGAGGAAGAATAAGTATGGATGAGTATACACAGCATATCAGAAAGTATCGACAGCTTCAGAAGGATCATGATGCCTGCGGTATCGGTGCGGTTGTAAACATTGATGGACACCAGGACAACCGGGTTCTGGACGATGCGCTTGCCATCGTTGAGAAGCTGGAACATCGTGCCGGAAAGGACGCGACCGGGACAGTCGGAGACGGTGTCGGCATACTGACACAGATCAGTCATGATTTTTTCCGCAAAGCCGCGGCGCAGGAGGGCATTGCAGTGAAAGACGCCGGTGATTACGGCGTCGGCATGTTCTTTTTTCCACAGGATACCATGAAGCGCACCTTTGCGATGCGGATGATGAAGGTCATTGTGGAGAAGGAGGGTCTGAAGCTGCTCGGCTGGAGAACGGTTCCGACAAATCCCGGCATCCTCGGAAAGGCTGCGCTGGACTGCATGCCGTATATTATGCAGTGCTTCATCGAGCGGCCGGAGGAGCTCTCCAGAGGAATTGAATTTGACCGGAAGCTGTACGTTGTGAGACGTGAGTTCGAACAGAGCTCCGATGATACCTATATCTGCTCCCTGTCATCGAGAACCATCGTATACAAGGGAATGTTCCTGGTCAAACAGCTGAGAAGGTTCTACGGCGATCTCCAGGACAAGGATTACCGGACGGCGATTGCAATTGTGCACTCCCGGTTCTCCACAAACACGACTCCGTCCTGGAACCGCGCGCATCCGTACCGCATGATTGCGCACAACGGAGAGATCAATACGATCCGCGGCAACATGGACCGTATGCTCGCCCGTGAGGAGACCATGACCAGCCCGATCATGGAGAAGGACATCGACAAGATTTATCCGGTGATCAGCGCGTCGGGTTCCGATTCGGCGATGCTGGACAACACGCTGGAATTCCTCTACATGAACGGTATGGATCTTCCGCTTGCCATGATGGTGACCATTCCGGAGCCGTGGAACCACAATCGTTTCATGGACGAGGACAAGAAGGATTTCTACCATTACTACGCGACCATGATGGAGCCGTGGGACGGCCCGGCAGCAATCCTGTTTTCCGACGGAGATGTGCTCGGTGCGACCCTTGACCGGAACGGACTGCGTCCTTCCCGGTATTACATCACCGATGACAACCGGCTGATCCTCTCCTCTGAGGTGGGCGTTCTGGATATTCCGCCGGAACATGTGGTGAAGAAATCCCGCCTGACGCCCGGAAGAATTCTTCTGGTCGACACGAAGAAGAAGAAAATCATCTCCGATGACGACTGCAAGAAATACTATGCTCACCGGCAGCCGTACGGTGAGTGGCTGGACCGCAACCTGCTGAGACTCAAGGACGTTCCGATTCCGAACAAGAAGATCCCGGTACACAGCCAGGAGATGAGAGACCGCCTCTACAAGGTATTCGGCTATACCTATGAGGACGTCAAGGATTCGATCCTTCCGATGGCGGAAAACGGCGTCGAGCCGACCGCTTCGATGGGACACGATGTTCCGCTTGCGGTACTGTCCAGACAGCACCAGCTTCTGTTCAACTACTTCAAGCAGCAGTTTGCGCAGGTTACCAACCCGCCGATTGACTCTCTCCGCGAGGAAATCGTCACGGATACCACCGTATATATCGGATCGGACGGCGATCTTCTGAATGAGAAGAGCGGCAACTGCACGATGCTGGAGGTCAGCCATCCGATTCTGACCGGCGTCGACCTGATGAAGATCAAGTCGCTGGATCGTCCAGGCTTCCACGCACAGGTGGTTTCGCTTCTGTATTACAAAAACACCTCCCTTGCGAGAGCGCTGGAGCAGCTGAACATTACAGTGGACCGTGCCTATGCAAACGGGAAAAATATCATCATTCTCAGCGACCGCGGCGTGGATGAGAACCATGTTCCGATTCCGTCTCTTCTTGCGGTATCATCCGTGGAGCAGCATCTGGTCCGCACGAAGAAGAGAACGGCAGTTTCTCTGATCCTAGAGAGCGCGGAGCCGAGAGATGTTCATCAGATCGCGGCGCTGCTGGGATTCGGTGCCCGTGCCATCAATCCGTATCTGGCTCATGAGTGCATCGCGGAGCTGATCGATATCGGCATGCTGGACAAGGACTATCACACTGCGATTGCCGACTACAACAAGGCCCTTCTCGGCGGAGTTGTAAAGACGGCTGCGAAGATGGGTATCTCTACGATTCAGTCCTACCAGTCCGCGCGTATTTTTGAGGCGATCGGTCTGGACAAGGAGACCATCGACAAATACTTCACCGGAACAGTGAGCCGCGTGGGCGGCATCGGCGTCAAGGAGATCGAAGAAGGTATCACCTTCCGCCACAATCATGCCTTTGATCCGCTTGGTCTGTCCGTGGATACCTCTCTGGATTCCGTAGGCTTCCATTACCTCAGAAGCGGCAAGGACAAGGAGGACCACCTGTATAATCCGGAGACCATCGTCACCCTGCAGCAGGCGGTAAAAACCGGCGACTATGACAAGTTCCGTGAATACACCGATATGGTGGATGATTCCAAGAGACCGCATACCCTGCGCGGACTTCTGGAATTCGCGCCGAAGCAGGATCCGGTTCCGCTGGAGGAGGTAGAGCCGGTGGAAAGCATTGTGAAGCGCTTCAAGACCGGTGCCATGTCCTTCGGATCGATTTCGAAGGAAGCGCACGAGACCATGGCCATCGCGATGAACCGGCTGGGCGGCAAGTCGAACACCGGTGAGGGCGGTGAGGATCCGGCCAGATATGGAACCGAGAAAAATTCGGCGATCAAGCAGGTGGCTTCCGGACGCTTCGGCGTCACCAACGCGTACCTGAACAGCGCGGCTGAAATTCAGATCAAGATGGCACAGGGCGCAAAGCCGGGCGAGGGCGGTCATCTTCCGGGCAAGAAGGTCTATCCGTGGGTTGCCGCGACCAGATTTTCAACCCCGGGCGTAGCTCTGATCTCTCCGCCGCCGCACCATGATATTTATTCCATCGAGGATCTGGCACAGCTGATCTATGATCTGAAGAACGCCAACCGGGACGCGCGGATCTCCGTCAAGCTGGTATCCGAGTGCGGCGTCGGAACGATTGCTTCCGGTGTAGCCAAGGCGGGTGCTCAGGTCATCCTGATTTCCGGATACGACGGAGGAACCGGCGCTGCGCCGATCTCCTCGATCCATAACGCCGGCCTGCCGTGGGAGCTCGGCGTCTCCGAGGCGCATCAGTCCCTGCTTCAGAACGGCCTGAGAGACCGCGTCATCATCGAGACTGACGGAAAGCTGATGAGCGGCCGCGATGTCGCGATCGCCGCCCTGCTCGGCGCAGAGGAATACGGCTTCGCGACAGCTCCGCTGATCTGCATGGGCTGCATGATGATGAGAGTCTGCTCCAAGGACACCTGTCCGGTCGGCGTGGCGACGCAGAACGAGGAGCTCAGAAAGCGCTTCGCTGGCAAGCCGGAATATGTCATGAACTTCATGATTTTTATTGCAAGACAGCTTCGTGAGATTATGGCAAGGCTCGGATTCCGCACCGTGGATGAGATGATCGGCCGCACCGACTGCCTGGAGAAGCGTACCAATCTGATCACAGACCGTGCGGCGGAGGTCAATATGGATCTGATCCTTGATCCGTCCTACGCACACGCGGAAAAATCGCACTTTGACCAGAAGGACGTATACAACTTCCATCTGGAGAAGACGCTGGACGAGGCGGTTCTTCTCCCGAGGTTTAGAGACGCTCTTTCAGGAAAAGACGGAAGCAGACCGGACAGACAGGAGATTACGCTCAAGGTTTCCAGTACGGACCGTGCGTTCGGAACCATCCTCGGATCCGAGATCACCAGAAAATTCGGCAGCGATCTGGACGACGACACCTTTGTCGTACACGCGGTAGGCGGCGGCGGACAGTCCTTCGGCGCTTTTGCTCCTAAGGGCCTCTCCCTCTATCTGGAAGGCGATGCGAACGACGGCTTTGGAAAGGGCCTTTCCGGCGGAAAGCTTGTCGTCGTGCCTTCTCCGAAGGCTCCGTTCCGGGCGGACGAGAACATCATCATCGGAAATGTCGCCTGCTACGGCGCGACCTCCGGAAAGGTCTATGTGGCCGGTATTGCGGGCGAGAGATTCTGTGTCCGCAACTCCGGAGTGACGGCAGTCGCGGAGGGCTGCGGTGATCATGGCCTGGAATACATGACCGGCGGAAGAGCCGTTATCCTCGGGACGACGGGCAAGAACTTTGCGGCAGGCATGTCAGGCGGAATCGCTTATGTACTGGATTCCGACCACACCCTTTACCGCAGGATGAACAAGGATATGGTTACCCTTCAGGAGCTTACGGACAAATACGACATCCAGGAGCTGAAGAACATTCTGGAGGATTATGAGAAGGAGACCGGATCGAAGCGGGCGGCCGAGATTCTGTCTGACTTTGAAAAATGGATTCCCGACTTCAAGAAGGTCGTGCCGAACGACTATCAGAGAATGCTGACGGCGATCGGAAAGTACGAGGAGCAGGGAGTAAAGCATGAGAATGCCGTACTTGAGGCGTTCGAAGAAGTAACAAGGAGGGTGTCCTGATGGGTAAAGCGACAGGTTTTCTTGAATACAGCAGAAAAGACAATGCCGATGTTCCGGTAAAAGAACGGGTGCAGAATTTCAGGGAGTTTCATGTGCCCCTCGGAAAAGAGGACCGGATGGAGCAGGGCGCGCGCTGCATGAACTGCGGCGTTCCCTTCTGCCAGTCGGCGATGAAGCTGAACGGGATGGTGACCGGATGCCCGCTTCACAACCTGATTCCCGAGTGGAACGACCAGGTGTACCGCGGCCATTTCCGGCACGCCTTCAGCAGACTGATCAAGACCAGCAATTTCCCGGAGTTCACCGGAAGAGTCTGCCCCGCGCTCTGCGAGAAGGCATGTATCAACGGCGAGTACGGGGACCCGGTGACGATTCATGACAATGAGCGGTTCATCATTGAGACCGCCTTCGAGAAAGGGTACATTCAGCCCCGGATTCCGCAGGTCAGAAGCGGAAAAAAGGTAGCTGTCGTAGGAGCGGGTCCTTCCGGACTCGCCGCGGCGGACGAGCTGAATCACAGAGGTCATTCGGTGACCGTTTTTGAGCGTGAAGACCGGATCGGGGGACTCCTGATGTACGGCATTCCGAACATGAAGCTCGACAAAAGCGTCATCTGCCGCCGCCAGAAGCTGATGGAGGCAGAGGGTGTGGTCTTCCGCACCGGCGTGAATATCGGAGAGGAGTCTGTGAAGGAGCTCGAGAAGGAATACGACGCCATCATTCTGGCGTGCGGCGCAAAGCAGCCAAGAGCCCTTGCGGGAGCGGATCCGGACAAGATTCACGGGATTTACTACGCGGTTGATTTCCTTAAGGCGACGACAAAGAGCCTTCTCGATCACGGCATGACGGACGGTGTCTGGAAGACCGAGGCAAGCCGCGATGCCGAGACCCTTCTGAAGCAGAAGGATTTCATCAGCGCGAAGGGCAAAAACGTCGTCGTTGTCGGCGGCGGCGATACCGGCAATGACTGTATCGGAACATCGATCCGGCACGGATGCAAATCCATCACGGCGCTTGAAATGATGCCGGAGCCGCCGGTGGAGAGAAGCGCTTCCAATCCGTGGCCGCAGTGGCCCCGTGTGAAGAAGACCGACTACGGCCATGAGGAGGCGATCGGGCTGTTCGGTCATGATCCGAGAGTCTACGAGACCACAGTCAAGGAATATCACACCGACAAAAAAGGAAACCTCAAGGAAATCGTGACCGTCAGGGTCAAATTTGAAAATCGCAAGATGGTCATGATTGAGGGAACGGAGAAGACTCTTCCCTGCGATCTGCTTCTGATCGCTGCCGGTTTCACCGGGTGCGAGAACTATGTAGCGAAGGCCTTCGGACTGAAGCTTACGGCGAGGAACACCGTTGAAACGGAGCCGGACCATTACAAGACCAATGTGGAGAAGGTCTTCACGGCAGGCGACATGCACCGCGGACAGTCCCTGGTGGTCTGGGCTGTCACCGAAGGTAGAAAATGCGCCTGCAGCGTCGACGAGTATCTGATGGGCTACACCAACATGAGAGAAGCGTGAAGATGCGCACGGTTTGTGCTTAAAAATAAGTATTTTCAAAGGGCTCTTATTCTTATAGAATAGGAAACTGATGACAGGCAAAGATGCTTTCAACAGAGTATCTTTGCCTGTTTTTTTACGCGAACAGCACGCAGCAGTCCACATCTTATACGTATGTGGCGCTGTTTACATTATGAAAGAAAGAGGATGAGATTATGTGCAGTATACTAGCTTATTGCAGTGAAGGCGGATCGGAAGAAGCACTTGCCAGAGCCCTGAGAAAAACCACCTCCCGCGGACCCGATGCTTCCAGACTGATCAACACAGAAAAGGGATTTCTCGGATTCAATCGTCTGGCCATCATGGGTCTTACACCGGAAGGAATGCAGCCTTTTGAACTGAACGGCAATTACTGCGTATGCAACGGAGAAATATACGGATTTCGTCCTCTGAAGGAAGAGCTGATCCGGAAGGGGTATACTTTCCGGTCAGACAGCGACTGTGAGATTCTTCTCCCGCTCTATAAGGAATACGGCGTCTCCATGTTCCGCAAACTGGATGCCGAGTTTGCGCTGGTGATCTACGACGCGGACGCGGACGAGTACATCGCCGCGAGGGATCCGATCGGCATCCGTCCGCTTTACTACGGGTATGACAGCAGACATGTGATCCTGTTCGCCTCTGAGCCGAAGAACCTGATCGGTCTGTGCGACAAGATTTATCCGTTCCCTCCGGGCACCTACTATAAAGACGGCGAGTTCCACACCTATCATGATCCGTCATATGTCGGCGGGGATTACAGCCACGATGACGCGGAGACCATCAGCGCGAACATCCATGACAAGCTGGTCGAGGGAGTCCGGAAACGGCTGGATTCCGATACACCGGTCGGCTTCCTTCTCTCCGGAGGCCTGGATTCGTCGCTCGTCTGCGGCATCGCCGCAAAGATGCTGGACAAGCCTCTCGAGACTTTTGCCATCGGAATGGATATTGACGCAATCGATCTGAAGTATGCCAGAGAGGTCGCGGAATATATCCACAGCAACCATCACGAGGTCATCATCACGAGAGACGACGTCATCAATGCCCTGGATCCTGTCATCGCGGCGCTCGGGACCTACGATATCACCACGGTCCGCGCTTCCGTCGGCATGTATCTGCTGTGCAAGTGGATTCATGAGAATACGGATATCCGTGTCATCCTGACCGGTGAGATATCCGATGAGCTCTTCGGATACAAATACACGGATTTTGCGCCGAACGCGGAGGCGTTCCAGAAAGAAGCCGAGAAGCGGATCCGGGAGATCAATGTCTACGACGTGCTCCGCGCAGACCGCTGCATCTCCGTGAACTCGCTGGAGGCGCGAGTTCCGTTCGGTGACCTGGATTTCGTGGATTACGTGATGCACATTGATCCGGAGAAAAAGATGAACACCTATGGAATCGGAAAGTATCTTCTTCGTCACGCCTTTGAGAAGGACGCGTGCATCCCGCACAGCATTCTGATGCGTGAGAAGGCCGCATTCTCCGACGCAGTGGGACATTCTCTTCGAAACGATATCATTGAATACGCGGACAGCTGCTACACAGATGAGGAATTCCATGAAAAAATCCAGAAGTACACCTATGTGCAGCCATTTACGAAAGAATCGCTTCTCTACCGCGAGATTTTTGAGAAGTACTACCCGGATCAGGATCAGCTGATTCCGGCGTACTGGATGCCGAACAAGGAGTGGGAGGGCTGTGACGTCAACGACCCGTCCGCCCGCGTGCTTTCCAACTACGGCGCTTCCGGTGTCTGAGAACAGCAATATTTGAAAATGTAAAAACAGCAATAACGGAAGATGTAAAAACAGCAATATCTGAAGCTGGAAGGCAATGATGACGGAAGCTGTGAAAAACTGAGAAAAAAGCAAGCTAATCCCCCGGCCATGCCGGGGGATTTATTATATTTCTCTAAAGATGAAAAGTATAGAGGGTTTCGTGTTAAAATAACAGGAAAAGTTACTGTCTGCGTTTTCGAAGAGCTTATACAGTAACTATCATACGATAAGTCGTGCCACATACTGTATAAGTCCCCGCGTCACTTCGCTGCTTCGCAGCTTCCGTGCCGCTAACAGGTATGAGCATTCCCGCGTTGCTTCGCACCGCTCCATGCTCATACCTGTTGTCGTCGCTAATGTTCTTGCCCACTGGTGAGCAAGCTTCCCGTGGGCCAAGAACATTGCGACTGGACTTATACAGTAACAGGTTGAGAGGAGCAGCATGAGCAGCGAGATCAGATATCCGGATTATGACAGGAGCCTTCTGGCATTGACAGCTTCCGTTCTGAAATATTACGGAGTCTGTGATTATGGACATACCACACTGCCGGAGATGGATTCGCTTCTGGGGCAGGGCGCGGACCGCGTGATTGTGATTGTTCTGTCCGGAATGGGAACCGCAAATCTGAACCGGCATCTGTCGGAGACGGATTTTCTTCGGGCAAATAAAGTGTGTGATCTGTCGGCAGTTTTTCCTTCGTCGACAGCCGCGGCATGCGCCACGCTGCAGAGCGGGAAATCGCCGCTGGAGCATTCGTGGCTTGGAAAAGACCTTTATTTTCCCGAGGTGGATCGAAACATCTCGCTTTTTTGCAATCGGGTGCAGGGGACGCGGAAGAAGGCAGCAAACTATAATGTTCCGCTGAAGTATATTTCGTATCGACCATTATCAGACAGGATTCGCGAGGCGGATTCCCTGGTGGAGACGCATTTTCTCTCACACCGCGAGGGTGAAAGAGTCTGGAGCTTCCGTCAGGCGATGCAGCGGATCCGGAAAATCGCTTCGGGTTCCGGGAAGAAATATATCTGTCTGTTCTGGGATGAACCGGATCTGGAGATGCATACCTTCGGCGCCGCATCCGGAAAGGCACACAACCGGATGCGGTTTCTGAACCGCGAGATCGAAAAGCTCTCCGGAGATCTGTCAGATTCGCTGGTGGTTGTCACCTCGGATCACGGAATGATCGATACGCACTGGATTTATCTGGAGGATTACCCGCATCTTGCCGGACTTCTGGAGAGAGCTCCTTCCGTAGAGCCGCGTGCGGCGGCCCTGTATATCAGGCAGGGGAGGAAGCTGGAATTCGAGGAGGTTTTCCGCGATCTGTTCGGAAGTGATTTTCTTCTCCTGAGCCGGGAAGAGGTTCTGGACAGAGGACTGCTCGGATCCGGGCACCCCGGAGAGAAGACGTACGGTGCCATCGGGGACTATCTGGCGGTTGCCGCCGGAGACGTGAGCCTCGGATGGAAGCACAGGAAGCGGGAGAAGAAGAAGATCGGAAGTTATGCGGGACTGACCGCAGAGGAGATGACGGTTCCCTTCATTGCTTGCACAAAAAAATAAAACTTACAGATAAAATAGCGTGTCCGAAGGGGCACGCTATTGGTCGTCATTGCACAAAATGCCAGAAGGGAGTAATATTTTATCTATTAAAATACAGAAAATCTAAGTAACTGTATAAGCTATGGATTGCTCCGTGCTTCGCACCCCCGCAATTCTACAGGTGACCGACTTTGGCGGTCTGTGTTTTCGAAGAACTTATACAGCAGCCAAGATACCGCGCAAGCGGGCGAGGCGTAGATGGAGCAGAAAAAATGAAATTAAGTATGTGGATGATTGCCAACCGTCTGGCACCGCTTATGGATATCCGGACAGAGATTCATAAGGATGCCAGGCCGATTCTGAGCAGCGCGCGGCTGGCTTATGCAACGAACTGTGTGCATGTGTATGCGGAAAAGGATTATGTCGTCTATGAGGGCGAGGATGGGGACCGTATCCAGATCTATAATCTGAGTGTTCTGGAGGCGTTTGAGATCCTTCAGGGCGTATTTGACTATTATCAGGACTGGGAGGCCAGGGTAGAGGAGGATGTCCGCAAAGGGAACTACAGGGACATCATCGAGCAGACGGAGTTTATCTTCCGGAATCCGATTCTGATACAGGACGGGAATACCAAGGTTCTGGCCATGAGTCATGTGGACAGGCTGGAATCGATGGATTCCGAGTGGCAGTACATCGCGCGCTACGGCTATTCATCTCTCAACAGTATCTATCAGATTGAGTATGAGAATCTGGAGCCGGAGAACCGGGAAAGCTGTTCGGTTTTTCACTGGAAGCAGAAGGTGGAGAATTCGTTTCACGGCATTTCCAAGGCACTGTATATCGGCAATACAGAGTGCGGAAGGATTTCCGTCGTCGAGCGCGGACACGCGGTGAATGCGGGAGATGTGCAGCTTCTGGACAGGCTTGGGCAGATCCTTCAGCCGTATATCGGCATCGCGATGCAGAATCAGGTGAGGCCCGAGAATCCGCTGTATGATTATCTTTTTGAACATTCAGGGGATAAGGAGAAGGTTCTGCGTCAGCTCGCCCATTTTGGCTGGAGTGAAGATGAGAACTTTGAGATTGCACTGCTGGATCCGGAGGGAATGGACAATGGGATGAATCCCACAAAGGCCAGAAACGTCATCGAGCATGCGATCATGCATAATTTTTCGGGATGCTTTGTGCTCCAGAAATCGCCGTATGTGATTATTCTGACCAACCGGAATCTCTATCGGGATCGCGTCTTTCAGACCTTTCTGGTGTCGTTTACCGAGCAGAATTCCGTGTACAGCAGCTTCAGTCTGCAGGTGCGCGGCATAGAGAACATCCCGTCCCTGTACAGGCAGGCCGTGTACGCTCTGGAGGCAGGAAAAAGGGATGAGAGACTGATGGAGGAGGATGAGCTTCTCCGGCACATCTTCCGGTTTGGAAGCTATGCCAGCCGGTTTATCATCGAGACACCGGCCATGCAGGACAAGATCTGTGCCTGCCATCCGGCGGTGGTTCGCCTGTGGGAGCAGAAGGTGCGAAAGGGAAAAACCGAGCCATACGACACGCTGAAGACATTTCTGGAAAGTGAACGCTCCATTCAGCGAACCGCTACCGAGATGTACGCCCATCGGAATACCATCACCTACCGGCTGGGAAAGATTCAGAGCATCCTGAAGGAGGATCTGGATGATCCGGAACTCCGGATGTATCTACTGCTCAGCATGATGATTCTGGAGATGCAGCAGAGCCGGGAAGAAGCAGGGGAGAACAAGGAAAAATTAACGGAGGGGCAGAATAAGAATTGAGGTACTTCCGCAAATAAACAAGGTTTGTGAAAGTGCGGGGCACGGAGCAATCCGCAGCTTATACAGTGTGTGTCACAATATATCGAATGTGACACGGCTTATCATATGGCCGTTTACTGTATATAACGGAAAGGAAGGATGAGGAATCAGGAACCGGACTCCCCGCCGGCTGCGTTTCCGGTGGCTGCGGAGGCATCCTGAGATGGCGCTGAATAATCTGCGCCGCCTGTGCTTTCTGTGGCGCCTGTCCCTGCTGAAGCTCCGCCACCGGTCTCAGCAGAGGCACCGCCGCCGGTCTCTGCCGCGGCACCGCTGCCTGCTCCTGCCGTGGCACCGCCGTCAGTTCCGGCACTGCCTGCAGTTCCTGCCGTGACACCGCTGCCTGTTTCGCCGGAAACCCCGTCTCCGGTTCCTGTATTCGTTCCGGAATTACCGCCGGACGGAGAGGCTGCCTGTCCTGAATCACCGCTGCCGGAGGATTGCTGATTTCCGGAGTCGGAAGCATTCTGTGAATTCGCGGAAGAGCCACTCGAGGATCCTCCGGATGAGGAAGAACCATCGTATGTGGATGTACCCCCGGATACAGCTGGAGAAGTCTCATACCAGGTTCCTCCGGGCTGATTGCCATAGGACTGATACTGGTTGTAGTAGTAGTCTGAGGTATTTTGGCGGCTGCTGATAATATCGTCGATATTGTCGGGCGCGTCGGAGCCGGAAGAACCCTTGCTGTCGGAGTCCGATTTTGAAGTGTCCAGATCGGTTTTCTTTACGCCGTTTTTGTTCATCAGAACGACGGAGTACATACCGGTTTCGTTGAAATAGGATTCATACGCGTTGGCATCCCGGACCACAATTCCGGAGAGGGGATCGCTGATCACGACGGTTCCGGCATCCTGGTCATAGCCGGCCAGAACCATGCAGTGCTCGTTCTGATACCAGGTATAGGTGTATCCGTCGTATTCATAGGACTGCGATGTGATCAGGGGATCCGACATATACATCGTGCCCCAGATGATGACGGGATAGCCTGCCGCCACGACCTTGCACAGATCGGACAGAGAGGTGCCCGAGGTGTTGATGGCCGCGATGTCAAGATTTTTTTCCTTGATGTACTTCTCGGCGGCGTTCACAATCCCTCCCGCAAATACGCCGGCTCCGCTTTCTGTGTGGGGATCACCTGCGTACTGGTAAGCAAGATTGTCGCCGTATTCCAGATAATTATCGGCAATTTCTGTTTTCTGAAGGTCACATCCAAGGGAATTCAGAGCGATTGTAAGAGCAACGGATTCGCAGCCGGTGGGAAGCTCGGGATTCTGCAGAATCTCGGGAACATCGAGGACCACATTGCTGTCGGTGAGATCTGAGGACAGGATAGAAGCAAGAATTGTATCCGCGGAGTCGACGGACCAGTCTGCGTCGGAGACCAGATCCGCATCCGCTGCAGTATCATCAGAATTCGCGTCAACTGCCGCGGGAGATAACTGTGTCTGGGCACTGACCTCGGTGGAAGATGAGGAGCCGCATCCGGCAAGCATCGCCGTGGCAAGAGCGGGTACTAGTAGTAAAGATAAGATTCGGTAATTGTTTTTCATAATTTTCGCCTTTTCCCTTCCTCAGCTGTGCTGAATGGAAGGATTTATGCATGACCTTCGTAAGATGCGCTGTATCGAAGGACTTTCTTCCGCGAAAGACCCTTCTTCTCATCAGTGTCAGTATTCATTAACGAAAAGAATTCTAGCACAAACGAGGCGTGAGAAAAAGCGAAAATGTTGTGAACAATGTCAGAGATTCCAGATGATGGTGAACAGTACCACCAGAAATGAGAGGCAGGACAGACGCACCATAATTGATATTCTCTTCTGCGGGGACAGCTTTTTGGAGGAGAAGATATGGAACCTCCGTATTGTGTCAGTGGTAGTATCTGTACTGTTTATAATTGTATTTGAAGTATTCGAAATGGTATTCGTAGTCGCATTCATAGTAACACCTCCTGCTATCTTTACGATAGTGTAAGGTGTTGTGCGAATCTATCACCGGACAGCTAAATGTGCGTTAAAGGGAGGTTAATTTCAGACCTGTACAAGGTAATTTGAAAGAAATATGAGGCGGGATTCTTACTGCTCTGTCAGCCGGGAAGCTGGGACGCGTACTTCTCGTAGAGTTCGGAAAGCCGGTCATATTCTTCGGTACTGAGATTCTCTTTTGCGTACTGCATCAGCCCGTTGTAGTCGCGGTTCTGGATGTAGGAGCCTGCGGCAGCAATGGTGGACGGCGTCAAGTGGTTCTGCAGAATCTGTGCGGCCTCTTCCTTGTCAGAATCGGAGATGGAGCCAATCGCCTGCTGAACGGCAGAGGCGTCCGGGGTGTTTCCGGCAGCCTCAAGGATCTGCTGTGTGATGGTATCGCTGAGTTTATCCGTGATCGCGTCCGCGGCCAGCTTCTGAACGTGGCTGCGGTTCACATAGAGAACAGCAGCGGCGACAATGAGCAGCAGAACAAGTGTGAGCAGAACGTTTCCGAATATATGAGAACGGCGTCTGCGCCGGTGGTATCTTGACATAGTATTCCTCCTTTAATAAATTAAATTGTAACACAAAAACGCCGAAGCGACTCTGACTCACTTCGACGTCTTTTCTTTAAATGAGGGGGGAGATGTGACAGCCGGTATGTCTATCAGCTGTCTGACTTATACATTACGGGATAATTGTGTCGAAAGTGTGGACTTGAGGTAAAAGAATTCTAAAAAACCGGGGCGGATCGCTCCCCTGCGGGTAACTGTCCATTACCCCTGCCAGTAACTGCCCATTCCTTGACAAGCTATACGAAATTCAGTAAAATTATTTTGCATGAAAAGCACGAAAATACGTGCCTGCTTCAAAACCGATTTGTTGGTTTTGCCAGTAAAGACGGAGGCGCTCCGACAGGATAGTCAGAACGGGAGTCCCCTGTTTTCGGGCGGCAGCCGACCCATGCAAATATCCGGAATGATAAGGAAGAACGGAGGAATCAAATGTATCAGGACGATTACAAACGCTGGTTAAATGCGGATCTCATTGATTTTGATCTGAAGAAGGAACTTCGTGATATTGAGGGCGATGACGAGGCGATCAAGGACCGCTTTGCGGTGAAATTGCAGTTCGGAACGGCAGGACTTCGCGGAACGCTCGGCGCCGGCACAAACCGGATGAACATTTGGGTTGTAAGACAGGCCACCCAGGGTGTGGCGGACTGGGTGAAGACCCAGGGCGGAACGCAGACCGTGGCAATCAGCTATGACAGCCGTCTGAAGGGATGGAATTTTGCAAGAGATGCGGCGGGCGTGCTCGCGGCAAACGGAATCAAGGTGCGCATCTACGATGAGCTGATGCCGGTTCCGGCACTGAGTTTTGCGACCAGATACTACAAGTGCAACGCCGGCATCATGGTGACAGCTTCTCATAACCCGGCAAAGTATAACGGATATAAGGCTTACGGACCGGACGGATGCCAGATGACCGATGACGCGGCTGCTGTTGTATATGATTCGATTCAGAAGACCGATGTGCTGACAGGCGCAAAGTACATGTCCTTCGCGGAGGGCGTTGAGAAGGGGCTGATTCAGTTCGTCGGCGACGACTGCAAGGAAGCATTATATGCCGCGATCGAGGCGAGACAGGTCAGACCGGGCCTTGCAAAGACCGCAGGACTGAAGCTTGTGTATTCCCCGCTTAACGGAACCGGACTCGTACCGGTTACCCGCGTGCTGCAGGATATCGGAATCACGGATATCACGATTGTTCCGGAGCAGGAGTACCCGAACGGATATTTCACAACCGCTCCATATCCGAACCCGGAGATTTTCGAGGCGCTGAAATACGGACTTGAGCTTGCGAAGAAGACCGGTGCGGATCTGATGCTGGCGACAGATCCTGACGCGGACCGTGTCGGCATTGCCATGAAGTGTCCGGACGGCTCATATGAGCTGGTATCCGGAAATGAGATGGGTGTGCTTCTGCTGGATTACATCTGCGCCGGACGCATCGAGAAGGGAACCATGCCGAAGAACCCGGTGGCGGTGAAGTCCATCGTATCGACTCCGCTGGCGGATCTTGTGGCAAAGCATTACGGCGTGGAGTTGAGACATACGCTGACCGGCTTCAAGTGGATCGGCGATCAGATCGCGCAGCTGGAAGCTGCCGGAGAAGTGGATCGCTTTATCTTCGGATTTGAGGAGAGCTACGGTTATCTCGCCGGCCCGTATGTACGCGACAAGGATGCCATCATCGGATCCATGCTGATCTGCGAGATGGCGGCGTACTACAGAAGCATCGGTTCCTCGATCAAGCAGCGTCTGGAGGAGATCTACAAGGAGTACGGCCGTTACCTGAACAAGGTGGACAGCTTCGAGTTCCCGGGACTTTCCGGAATGGACAAGATGGCGGGAATCATGGCGGAGCTTCGCCAGAATCCTCCGGCAGACTTCGCGGGCAGGAAGGTGGTAAGCGTCACCGATTATGAGGAGCCTGAGAAGACCGGTCTTCCGAAGGCCAATGTACTGATCTACGGTCTCGAGGACGGCGCATCCGTTGTTGTGCGTCCTTCCGGCACGGAGCCGAAGATCAAGGCGTATTATACGACAAAGGGAAAGGATCTTGCGGAGGCCGAGGCCGAGAAGGAAGAACTCGCGGCAGCGCTGAAGCCGATCTTTGAGTAAGCAAGACAAAGTGCGTACGAAATACGTTGAGGACAGATAAATTCTCAGAAAATCAGTACAAGAAAAAATGCGGTCATATGACCGCATTTTTTCTTGTACTGACGGCGTAAAGACGGCAGTATGATATCTGACAGGATGATTAAAACTCATCAAAACTCATCAAAACAAAAGAAGAGCTTGTCGGGCGGCGGAAATCAAGAAAATGCGAGAATCGTCGCCTGAGAGAGAGTAGCCGAGCGACGGAAATGAAGAAAAGGCTGAAAGCTTCGCATGAGCCAGAACGGCCGGGCGACGGAAATGAAGAAAAGGCGGAATTCTTCGCTTGAGACAGCATGGACAGGCGAAAGAAATCTAGAATTTGCAGGTTACATGCAGTCATAGGTCTGGTTCCGGATATACATCTCGAATCGCGGAAGAACAAATGAATGATATCGGGATGATATCTGGTTTATCTTGTTGTATTTGCGATTATTTGTTATATCTTTTATTAAGGAAGAAAGAAAAAGTCATGTAAGCCGTTGAAGAGGGCGGCCGCACAGGCTACAATGAATAAGGAAATAATAAATCCACAAGCATCCGGTTGAGTTTGTGTCGAAATCATTAGGCAAGTAAAAGAACCGTTAGGCAGAAGAATCGCAGGGCAAAAGAATCGCAAAGCAGAAGAACAGCAAACAGAAGTACAGCAGAGCAAAGGAACCACAAACGGCTATATGATTCATTATGGCGCCATACTGCCACATACTGCCGTATACTGCGTCAGAAGCGTTATAAGCGAAACAGGAGGACATCGATGAGGATTGCGCAGATTCAATCGCATGTGTACAAAAACAAACAGGAAAATCTGGACATGCTGGCGGAGAAGCTGAACGGACTCGACGGGGAAGCGGTTGATCTGGTGGCGGTCGGAGAGATGTTCACGACGCCCTATGAGACCTCCTGCTTTCCGGGATACGCGGAGCCGGAAGGCGGCGAAAGCTGGAAACAGCTTTCCAATATGGCGAGAGAGCATCGGATCTATCTGTCTGCCGGGTCCATCCCGGAGGTGGACGCAGAGGGCCGCGTATACAACACGGCCTATGTGTTTGACCGGGAGGGAAGACAGATCGCAAAGCACAGAAAGGCGCATCTGTTTGATATCAATGTAGAGGGCGGGCAGCATTTTCGGGAATCGGATACACTGACAGCTGGAAAGGGGGCGACCGTCTTCGACACGGAGTTCTGCAGGATGGGGATCTGTATCTGCTTTGACTGCAGGTTTCCGGAGATGGTGCGCGAGATGGTCCTGTCCGGCGCGAAGGTGGTGCTGGTTCCGGCATCCTTCAATATGACCACGGGTCCTGCGCACTGGGAGCTGATGTTCCGTTCGCGGGCGGTCGACAACCAGTGCTATATGGTCGGGACATCGGACGCCAGAGATCCATCCTTTTCCTACGTGTCCTGGGGACATTCCATGGTGGTTTCACCGTGGGGAGATGTCGTGGCAGAGATGGATGAAAAGGAGGGCGTGCAGATCACGAATCTGGACCTGCCGCTGGTGGACAAGGTGCGCCGGGAGCTTCCGCTGCTGCAGTCACTCAGAAGCTGACAATTTCAAAGAAGCTTGAAGTTTTATGCCGTGACCGTTTATTCGGTTAATGCTTTCTGCAGTCACTCAGGGGCTGACGACTTCGACGAAAATAAAATTTTCAGACCAGATTCAGACGATATATAGTAAACCCCCATACGATAAGTCGTGCCACATACTGTATAAAGCCAGCTGCTCCGTTGCTTCGCAACTCTCGCAGTTGCCACATGTATTCGCATTCTCGCGGTGTTTCACACCGCTCCATGCTCATACATGTTAGCGTCGTTCAAGCATGCAGTTTCCTGTGCATGCTCTGCATGCCCAAAAACTGCTCGCTTGACGACGGCTTTATACAGTAAGATAATAACAGAACACTATGCCCAGCGGATGGTGCATCAGAATATGAATAACGCAGCTGTCATATGTATGATCAGGAAGGAATCAGATATGGAAATTTCCAGCGCAGTATATATTTTCCTTGAGGACAAGAAACGAATCGATAAGTTCGGACCGGAGGACGGACATCCGGCGATGACCGGCCTGAACATCCTGCACTTTCTGCAGGAGCGGCTTCGGAACGATGAGATGGAGAAGTTCGCAGAGATCGTCCAGGGGTGTCAGTTCATTCCCTATGATGAGACACAGACGGACGCGAGAACGGACCGGTCGGGCGATATCCTGGGGCTTCTCTGGAGAAAGGGCTCGATGAAGCTGTATAACAGCGAGGACTACGCAGATGTCGTGGACTATGTGTACATCATCGATCTGGACAGCCGATACCTTCGGATTATCAATAACTATGAATACACCATTCCATTCGATGAGATGGAAACGCTGTCGGACGATGATTATCTGGAGAAGATCGCGGCGTATGAGGGAGACGAGGAGCAATCATGATCGCAACAGTAACGATGAATCCCTGTATCGACAAAACCCTCACCATCCGTGGATTTTCCTACGGCGGGCTGAACCGCGTACAGACGAAGCGGTCAGATTTTTCCGGAAAAGGAATTAACGTCTCCATCGTGCTGAACCAGCTTGGAATTCCGGTGCGGACCTTCGGTATCAATTACACGAAGAACGGGCAGGACTTTTCGAAGGGGCTGGAGGCGCTCGGTATTCATTATGAGGCATATATGGCGGAGGGAGCGGTCCGGGAAAATATCAAGGTGATGAACGAGGAAGACCGTGTCACGACCGAGCTGAATCAGAAGGGAGATCCGCTGGACGCGAAAACCATACGGGCGTTCACGGATCAGCTGATGGAGCAGCTGTCGGATCCGGAGATCGACATGGCAGTGATCACCGGAAGCGTACCGCAGGGTGTGCCAGCCTCATTTTACAGAGACCTGACCGCTGCGTGCAGGAGGATCGGGAAAAAGGTGATTCTGGACGCGGAAGGAGAGCTTTTTCTGGAGGGGATTCAGGCCTGTCCCGATGTAATCAAGCCGAATCTCTATGAGTTTGAGACGGCATTCGGCCTGGAGAATCCGGGCCGGGAGGAGATCCTGCGAAAGGCTGGAGAAATCATCGATGGAGGGGTCGGGATCATCTGTCTGTCCATGGGAGCGGAGGGTGCCATGATCGTCGGCCGTGAGGGGGCGTGGATCTGTCCGCCGGACAGGATAGACGTCAGAAGCACACAGGGAGCCGGAGATTCCATGGTGGCCGGAATGTGCGTGGCGATGGAGAAAGGCCTCCCGCTTTCGGAGATTCTCCGATACGGAGTGATTGCGGCGAACGGGTCGCTGATCCGGGAAGGCACGCAGCTTTGCACAAGAGAGAATTTTGAAAGGTTCCGGAAGGAAGTCCGGGTCTTCAGAGCAGATTGACTAAGAAAAAACTGGAGGGACTGGAAGTTTATGAGATGTCCATATTGTGGTGAACAAAATCCGGATACTGCGAGGCGATGTTCCCGCTGCGGCAGACGGCTGGATAAGGTTCGGGTAAAAAAGAGAGAGCGCCAGCTTCTGCTTATGGGAATTATCCTGATTCTGGTGATTCTTGCCGCGGGAATCGGCGCGATGTTCGGCATATCGAAATTCCTGAAAGACGGACAGAACAATTCTCCGCAGAAGGTCACGATTAAGGCAACGCCGACTCCGGAGGAGGAATCGGTCACAAGTTCCTCGTCTTCGGTTTCTGTCTCTTCCACCTCAGAGCCGTCTGTGACGCCGGGGGCAGAGGAGGACAAGCTGACAGCCTCCATTGTGGACGCAAGCCGTCAGTCGCAGATTGATCTGCTCGGGTATTCACAGGTAACCGTGGCGAGCGCCGATGCGACATCGACGATTTCGCAGGCGGGAATCGACAACACACCGCATGTTCTGTACGATGGATCGAAGGACAGCAGCTGGCAGGAAGGAGTGGACGGGTCCGGGATCGGTGAGAGTGTCACCTATCATCTGGATCAGGTCTGCAAGGTGAGATTCCTTGTGCTGCGCCTCGGAAACTGGTACGGCTCGGATGACAATTACACCATGAACAACCGTCCGAAGACGATGACCTTCGAGTTCGGCGATCAGAGCGTTCAGGTCACCTTCCCGGACGAGAAGAAGGAATTCTGTGTGGAACTCTCGAAGGATGTCGAGACATCCGAGATCAAGATGACCATCGACGAGGTGTATAAGGGAACGGATTATGATGATACCTGCATCAACGAGGTTGACGTCTACGGAGTTCCGACCGGAGAGACAGCGGCGGGAGCGGGAACGGATACAAACGGTGCGGCAGGTACAGGGACACAGTCTGCCGGAGCCTCAGGATCCGGTACCGATGCTTCCGCATCCGGAACCGCGGGAACAGCAGGCGGCGCAGCTGGCGGAGCAGACGGAAATGGAAGTACAGGAGCAGGAAACACAGCCGGTGGAACCGGAACCTACGGCGCAGGAACGAACGGTACGGATGTCTACGGAGGTGCAGGAAGCTACGGCGGAACAGACAGCAGCACATATGGCAGCGGCAATGCCGGCGGCAGCTACGGCAGCGGCAATGCTGACGGCACCTATAACAGCGGTTACGGAGCAGGAGCCGGCTACGGGGACGGCACGTACGGTGGGACTGCGAACTACGGACAGACGAATAATTATAATGGATATTAAAAACTGCCTTCAATTCGTACAGAATTCATGGTATGATGAAATTTGTCCGGAGGACATCGGGCTGAATGAGTTTTAATTCATACAGAATTCATGGCGCGTTGATATTTGTCTGAAGGACATCGGGCAGGATGAGTTTTTGTCCAGAGAATAAGAGGACAGGATCATCAGAAGAAGGTAAGCAGTAGAGAACAGTATTGGAGGTGTACAACAATGAAACTGCAGAACATTAAGGATGTAGACGGGTTTTTCAAGGTGATTGATAATTGCAAGGGCCGCGTAGAGCTGGTTACCGCAGAGGGCGACAGACTGAACCTCAAATCCAAGCTCAGCCAGTACGTATCACTGGCAAATATCTTCTCAAACGAGGCAGCAATTCCGGAGCTGGAGATCGTAGCTTCCGAGCCGGAAGATATCAAGGCACTGATGGATTTCATGATTCAGGGCAACTGATGTGTGACTGAATCTGTGTCAGCTGACAGAAGTTGTTTGGCTGAAGCGGAAATATGTCAATTGAATAGAGAGAGGATAACCGCCGGGCAGATGCAGAAATGCATTTTTGCAGGCGGTTATTTTTGCGGATAATAATGCAGAGAAGTGGGCAATATTGGAATACTAATAAACAGACGATTTATAACACCTTTTGATATGATATTTTGGCGCATATTACACTTGTAATGATTCTCATTTCCTATAAAATATTACTAATCTGTTGCTTATTATCTCAAATGCTGTGCTGTAGTTTTGAGGTGATAGGAATAGAATGAAGATTTTAACCAAATTTTCACTCGGTCATTCTTTTTCTTTGGCATCCATCGAATTTCCCGATCGCAGGGAAGTGGAATTGACATTTTCTGGGATTGCAGTATAATGATAAAGCTACGCAATAGAATAGTGCACAACCTAATCAGCCACTGACAGCGGCGGTTCACAGAACAGGAGAGTGATTTTATATGACAAAGATAGATATTATTTCAGGTTTTTTGGGTGCAGGCAAGACTACGCTGATCAAGAAGCTTCTTGCGGATGCCCTGAAGGGACAGCAGGTGGTTCTGATTGAGAACGAGTTCGGTGAAATCGGAATCGACGGCGGTTTCCTGAAGGACGCGGGTATTGAAATCAAGGAGATGAATTCCGGATGCATCTGCTGCTCCCTGGTCGGCGATTTCGGCGTTGCGCTGAAGGAGGTCGTTGACAAGTATCATCCGGACCGCGTGATCATTGAGCCCTCCGGTGTCGGTAAGCTTTCGGATGTCATCCGTGCAGTCGAGAAGAATGCCGGAGCCGCGGACCTTGAACTGAACAGTGCGACGACGGTTGTCGATGTCACAAAGGCAAAGATGTATCTGAAGAACTTCGGCGAGTTTTTCAAGAATCAGGTCGAGGCTGCCGGCACGATCATCCTGAGCCGCATGGATACACCGAAGGCGACAGACGCGAAGGTTGAGGAAGCGCTGGCTCTGATCCGCGAGCTGAATCCGAAGGCAACGGTCATCACCACACCGGTAGAGCAGCTCAGCGGCAAAAAGGTTCTGGATACCATGGAGGGCGTGAAGATTGATCTCTCGCTCGTTGAGGATGATGACGAGGACGAAGAGGAGCACGAGCATCATCATCACGATCACGATGAAGATGAGCATGACCACTGCGGGCACCATCATGGCGATCACGACGGGGATGAGCATGACCACTGCGGGCACCATCATGGCGATCACGACGAGGATGAGCATGACCACTGTGATCACCACCATGATCATGATGAGGAGGGTCATGAGCACCATCATGATCACTGCGGATGCGGCCATCACCACCATCATCATCACGATGCTGATGAGGTCTTCACCAGCTGGGGGCAGGAGACGATCCGGAAGTACACCAGCGATGAGATCAGCAGTATTCTTAAGGCTCTTTCCGCGGACAATACCTATGGAACAATTCTGCGTGCAAAGGGCATGGTAGAGGGAACCGACGGAAAGTGGATTTATTTTGACATGGTTCCGGAAGAGGCAGACGTCCGCGAAGGCGCACCGGAGTATACCGGCCGTCTGTGCGTGATCGGATCCGATCTGAAGGAAGACAAGCTGAAGGAGCTCTTCAAGCTCTGATCCGTGTCCAAAGTATGCGAAGCGGCGCATGGACGTGGATGAATGCCGAAACAAACTCAGTTTTTCCTTATCGGGCAGGCAATATTGGGTTGTACCCGGATCGGGCAGGCAATATAGGATTGCACCCGGATCTGGCAGCCGATAGGGAGATACGAAAACAGATGGAGATTTGTGATACATACATTACATATAGTATAGAAAGTTAAAACTATGGATGAGAATGAAATCGAAGTCCCGATTTATCTGATCACGGGATTTCTGGAAAGTGGAAAGACATCTTTCCTGAATTTTACGATTGCCCAGGATTATTTCCAGATCGACGGGCCGACCCTTCTGATCAATACAGAGGAAGGGGAAGAGGAATACGATGAAAAGGAACTGCTGAAGTACAATACAGTGATCGAGACGATCGATGAACAAGAGCAGTTCAGCTATGAGAACCTTCGGGCGTTTCAGAGAAAATACAGCCCGGAGCGTGTGATTATCGAATTCAACCCGCTGTGGAGCGTGGACAAGCTCTGGCAGATGCGGCTTCCCAGGGGATGGGGCATTGTACAGCAGATCGTGATAGTGGATGCGTCTACCTTCCAGGTCTATCAGACCAACATGAAGTCTCTGTTCGCGGAGATGAGTCGGCAGGCGGATATGGTGCTGTTTAATCGCTGCAAGAGAGACATGCCGCTCTCCAATTTCCGCCGGAGCTTTAAGGTAGTGAATCCGGGCTGTGATGTGCAGTTCCTGGATGTGGACGGACAGCCGGTGGATATCTTTGAGGATTCGGTTCCCTATGATCTGGATCAGGATATTATCGATATTGATGATGTGGACTACGGAATATTCTTCGTGGATCTTCAGGATAATCCGGATCGCTACAAGGGGAAAAAAGTACGCTTCAAGGGCATGGTGCTGAAGAGCCGGGAGGCCGGAGCGGACTTCTTCATGCCGGCGCGCACGGCGATGACGTGCTGCGCGGCGGATATGCAGTACATCGGCTATCTGTGTCACAGTAAGAACGCCGCGAAGCTGACCGAGGGAAGCTGGGTGCAGCTGACGGCGAGGGTCGATTATAAGTTCGTACCGATGGCGCAGGAAGAGGAGCCGGTATTCCAGGCGATCACGATCAAGGCCGCGGAGCCGCCGGCAGTCGAGACGGTGTATTTCAACTAAAGGCCGCGGAGCCGCCGGCAGTCGAGACGGTGTATTTCAACTAAAGGCCGCGAAGCGGCCGGCAGTCTGGACGGTGTATTTCAACTAGCAGAAAGCCGCGGAGCAGCCGGCAACCTGGACGTTGTATTTAACTAACAGAGAGCGGCCGGCAGCCTGGATGGTGTATTTTGATCAAGGCTGCGGAGTCATTGGCAGCATAGGAAGAGCATTGACATGAGCTCTCAGCTGTCTGTGTGATCCGATGAAACAGAACAGCTTACAGACATGAACCGGGGACCCGCTTCTGGCGGGCTGCCGGCTGTGTCTGTATTGTGAAGAAACAGGGAGAAAATCATGTATCTGACAGCAGGGCTGGGAAATTCGGCGAGAAAATCATGTATCTGACAGCAGGGCTGGGAAATTCGGGGAGAAAATTATGTATCTGATAGCAGGACTGGGAAATCCAGGAAGAAAATATGACGGTACGAAGCACAATATGGGTTTTGACGTCATCACCGAGCTGGCGGACCGTTATAATGTGCCGTCCTCAGGGCTTTCGATGAAGGCTATGTACGGCAAGGCCGTGATTGGCGGAGAAAAGGCAATCCTGATCAAGCCTCTTACCTATATGAATCTGTCCGGTGAGGCCATACAGGAGTATGTGCATTACTACAAAATTGATCCGGAGACACAGCTGATCGTCATATATGATGACATCGATCTGGAGCCCGGTCAGCTTCGAATCCGGAAGAAGGGGAGCGCCGGGGGGCATAATGGCATGAAGAACATCATTCAGTGTCTCGGAACCGACCGGTTCGCGCGAATCCGTGTGGGGATCGGCGCAAAGCCGGAGCACTGGGATCTGGCGGATTACGTTCTGGCTCCGTTTCCCGGAGCGGTGAGAGAGACGGTTGATGCGTCGATCCGGGATGCCGCGGATGCGGTCGAGATGATTCTGCAGGGCGATATTGACAAGGCCATGGGGACATACAATCAGAACCGCAGGAACAAATGAATGGAGAAAAGAGAAAGAGAAGAACAGTATGATTGAGGCATTGAAACAGCCGCTGGAGATGATGGCCGGTTTCGAGGATCTGAAGAAGAAGATTGGATCCGACGGCAAAGCAATTGAGATTTCCGGCTGTCTGGATTCTCAGAAGGCGCATATTGCCGCGGGGCTCGCCGAGGGAAGGCCGGGTGCTCTGCTGATTGCGGAGAATGAGCTGAAGGCAAGGGCGCTGTACGAGGATTTCAGACTCTTCAATCCGGATGTCATGTATTTTCCGAGAAGAGACCTGATTTTCTACCAGGCGGATGTATCGGGAAACCTGCTGACAAAACAGAGGATGCAGGTAATAAAAGCGCTGATTGAGCAGAAGAATGTCATGGTGATTACCTCGACAGGGGGATGCATGGACTATCTTCTGCCTCTTGACGTGCTCCGAAAAGCTGCCGTGACGATCCGGAGCGACAGTGAGATTGACATTCAGGAGCTGAGCCGCAGGCTTGCGGAGATGGGATACGAGAGAGTCGGACAGACGGAGGCGTCCGGGCAGTTCGCCGTCCGCGGAGATATCATCGATGTATTCCCTCTGACGGAAGAGGATCCGTGGCGGATTGAGCTCTGGGACAATCAGGTGGATTCGATCCGCAGCTTTGACGCGGAGACGCAGAGATCCATCGACAGCAATCTGGAGGAGATCACGATTTATCCGGCCATTGAGGAAATCGGACGGGACGATGACGCGCTTCGCGAGGAGAGCGTCGGAGGCGGTATATATGGATCTGGAACCGGCGCTGCGGAGATTCAGGCGGAAAGCGGCGAAGACGGTCAGCGGGCGGAGAAGGCGAGAGCATTTTACCGGAGACTGACGGATACCTTCATCGACTACTTCCCCGAGGGAAGCGTTTTTTTCCTGGATGAGCCAGCGAGACTGTTTGAGAACGCCGGGGCGATTGCCGGTGAGTATCAGGAGGCGATGAAGCACCGGATCGAGGAGGGGCGGATAACCAGTTTTGAGGCGAACCGCATGCTGACGGAAGAGCAGCTGGGCTATAATCTCAGCCGGAAGAGCTGTGTGGTTCTGTCTCTGATGGAACAGCATCATCTCCCTCTGGAGATCGGGGAGCGGGTCTCAGTGACTGTGCGGTCGGTCAGCTCCTACAACAACCAGTTTCCGATGCTGGTCAATGATCTGAAGAATTACCGGAAAAATCATTATCGGGCGGTGCTGCTGTCCGCTTCGAGGACGAGAGGAAAAAGACTTGCGGAGAATCTCGTAGAAGAAGGGCTTCCGGCTTTTTTCAGTGAGGATGCGGACCGTGAGATCTCCGCGGACGAGATCATGGTCACCAGGGGAAATATCGGCAAGGGATTTGAATATCCGCTGCAGAAGTTTGTGCTCATCACGGAGTCGGATATCTTTGGAGCAGAAAAACGCAGGAAGCGAAGAAAAAAAGCCGACAGCAGCGGCGCCGGGAAGATCCGGAGCTTTGCGGATCTCACCGTCGGAGATTATGTGGTGCACGAGAACCATGGTCTCGGCATTTACCGGGGGATCGAGAAGGTGGTTGTCGACCGTGTCGCGAAGGATTATATCAAGATCGAATATGCGGGCGGAAGCAATCTTTACGTGCTCGCCACGCAGCTGGACTCCCTGCAGAAGTATTCCGGAGGAGAAGCCGGAAGCGGAAGAAAAGCCAAAATTAATACGCTCGGAGGCAGGGAATGGTCAAAGACCAGGAGCAGGGTCCGGGGCGCGGTAAAAAATATCGCGAAGGAGCTGGTGGCTCTGTATGCCTCCCGTGAGAGAACGGAGGGGTATCAGTACGGACCGGACACGGAGTGGCAGAGAGAGTTTGAGGAGATGTTCCCGTTCGAAGAGACGGAGGATCAGCTTCAGGCAATCGAGGACACGAAGCGGGATATGGAGAGCAGCAAGGCCATGGACCGCCTGATCTGCGGCGATGTCGGTTACGGGAAGACCGAGATCGCGATCCGCGCCGCCTTCAAGGCTGTGCAGGAGAACAAGCAGGTCGTTCTCCTGTGTCCGACGACAATACTTGCGCAGCAGCATTTTAATACCTTTACCCAGCGAATGAAGGATTTTCCTGTCCGGATCGATATGCTGAGCCGTTTTCGGACATCTGCCCAGCAGAAGAAGACCATTGAGGCGGTTCGCAAGGGAATGGTGGACATTCTGATCGGAACCCACCGCGTGCTGTCGAAGGATATCACGTTCAAGGATCTCGGATTGCTGATCGTCGATGAGGAGCAGCGGTTCGGTGTGACCCATAAGGAAAAAATCAAGCAGATGAAGCGGAACGTGGATGTGCTTACCCTGACGGCAACGCCGATACCGAGGACGCTCCATATGAGCCTGATCGGCATCCGGGACATGAGTGTTCTGGAGGAGCCGCCGCTGGACCGCATGCCGATCCAGACCTACGTGATGGAATATGACGAGGAACTGGTGAGGGAGGCGATCAGCCGGGAACTTGCCAGAGACGGTCAGGTATTTTTTGTCTACAACCGCGTGAACGGGATCGCGGATATGGCGGTAAGGATTCAGGAACTGGTGCCGGATGCCTCTGTGGCCTATGCGCACGGGAAGATGAAGGAGAATGAGCTGGAAAAAATCATGTACCAGTTCATCAACGGCGATATTGACGTGCTGGTGTCCACGACGATCATTGAGACCGGAATGGATATCTCAAATGTCAACACACTGATCGTCTGCGACGCGGACCGGCTGGGACTTTCGCAGCTGTATCAGCTTCGCGGGAGGGTCGGAAGGTCAAACCGCAACGCCTATGCTTTTTTGATGTATCGCAGGAACAAGATGCTCAGGGAGGATGCGGAGAAGCGGCTTCACGCGATCCGTGAGTTCACGGAGCTCGGAAGCGGCGTGAAGATCGCCATGCGGGATCTGGAAATCCGCGGTGCCGGAAATCTTCTGGGAGCTGAGCAGTCCGGCCATATGGAGTCGGTCGGCTACGATCTGTACTGCAAAATGCTCAATGAGGCTGTCCGTGAGGCAAAGGGCGGAAGAGAAGAGGCGGAATTCGAGACGACGATTGATCTGTCCGTGGATGCCTTTATCCCTGAGAGCTACATCCCGGAGGAGGGACAGAAGCTGGATATCTATAAGAGAATCGCAGGGATCGAGACGCATGAGGAGGCGGATGAGATGATTAGCGAGCTTCTGGACCGTTACGGAGAACCGCCGGAGTCGGTCATGAATCTTGTCAGCGTGGCGCTCCTGAAGGCAGAGGCGCACAGGGCTTATATCTCCGAGATCAAGCAGACCAGAGATGAGGTCCGGATCACTCTTTACCCGCAGGCCGGGATCAATGCCGCGAAGATTCCGCGAATTCTGGAGCAAGAGCAGTTCCGGAACCGTCTCTTCTTCAAGGCGGGGGCGAAGCCTTACTTCTCTTATGTCCTGCGGAAGGCATCAGACAGACGCTTTGAGAGGATCCGGAAGGCGATGACTGCCTTTACAGAGGAACTGCAGAAGATCCGGCTCGATGCAGGGGACAGTGCGCAGAATGAGCATTAACGAATTCTGCAGAGAGGCTGCAGAAGGATTCGGCTCGATGCGGGAAAAGGTTCGCAGAATGAGCATTGATGAATTTTGCAGAGAAGCTGCAGAAGATCCGCTTCGATGCAGGGGGCTTCGATGCAGGGCGGTTGTGAAATGTGGAATTTCAAGTTGCCCTGCTTCGGCATTGAGTATATAATTTAAACATTGGTGCCGTGGAAGACGGGCACCGGAATAGTGTTACTTTTCACAGCAGGCATGAAAGGCAGGGGTTTAAAGCATTGCCTTATCTGTTGCGTGTGAAGGGTTCGATAAAGTATGGATGATTCGGAGGAATCGGTAATGAACAAGTTTAAGAAGGCATCTCTGTGCGGAGTTCTGGCGATGGCTATGATGGTCTCTGTATTTGCGGGATGCGGAAAAGTTGATGGCACAAAGACTGCCTTGGCAGTTGGAGACGAGAAGGTCAGCCTCGGTACGGCTGGATTTTTCCTGAGATACCAGCAGGCATCTACGACCTATATGCTGAAGCAGTACGGACTGTCTTCCGGTACGTTCTGGAGCAACCAGTATTCAGCGGCAACCAGTTCACAGGATGCCATGACGTATGGAGATAACCTCAAGAACTCCGTCAAGGACACAATCGTTCAGGATGTTCTGCTGCGCGCGCACGCTTCGGATTACAGCGTAACCATTCCGGACGAGCTGGCGACACAGATCGAGGACGCGGCGAAGACGACTTATGAGAAGAACCAGAAGAAGCTGGACAAGATGGGAGTTTCCCAGGATAACATCAAGGAGGTCCTGGAGCTTCAGACCTATCAGCAGCTGATGTTTGAGCCGATGACGGCAGACACGGATACAAACGTCACGGATGATGAGGCGAAGCAGTCGAGTATCACGTATGCGCGTATTGCGCTGACCAAGACGGACAGCAGCACCGGTACGACGACAGATGCCACGGATGATGAGAAGGCCACCTACAAGAAGGAGCTGGAAGAGCTTCTGACGCAGGTAAAGGACAGCGGCGATGTCGCGAATGCCGATATGAAGACGATGGCAAACAACCTGGACAGCACCAATATCGCGTGCACCACCTACTCCTACGGCGCGGACGACACGGTAATGCCGGATTCAGTCATTGACGCGGCGAACAGCCTTTCTGATGGAGAGATCTATGACGGAGTGATCGACACCGGGGATTATTACTACCTGGTGAGAATGGACAAGACCTTCGATAAAGATGCGACCGAGAGCAAGAAACAGGACATCGTATCGCAGAGAAAGCAGACCAATTATAACAAGAAGCTTCAGGAGTGGAAGGACGCCGTACAGGTCGTTGAGGAAAGCCCGTGGAAGAAACTTGAGGTGAATGACACCGATGCTTATACCGAGCTTGTAGCTTCCTCATCTGTATCGTCATCTTCCGCTGTATCAGGAAGTTCTGTAACATCATCCTCAGCGGCAACATCGGGCAGCTCAGTGGTATCTTCCTCCGGGCAATAAGTAACATCCGCTTACACAGGGTGTGAAGCAGGGGGCGAACGCCGCGGCAGACCGACGAAGCGGCATGCCTGTAGATTTGCGGCGCCGGGCAGCAGGCATATACGGAGAGAAAGGAACGGACAGAATTGTACAACGATTTATTCTCAATCGGACCGGTTACGGTACACACCTACGGTCTGATGATCGGGATCGGAATTATCTGCGCATATTTTCTCGCGGAACACAGAGCGAAGCAGAAGGGCATGACCGCCAGAGAGAGGGATAAAATCTTCGGGCTGGTCATTGCCTGTGTGGTTTTTGGCTTCCTGTGTTCAAAGATTTTGTACATCATAACGATTATTCCGGAACTTGTGTCCGGAACACTGACCCTGAGCGACGCGATTTCAAACGGCTGGGTGATCTTCGGAGGACTGCTGGGAGGACTTCTCGGCGGCATCCTCTACTGTAAGTGGCAGAAGCTGAATGTCTGGCTGTATTTTGATGTAGCCTTCCCGGCAGTTGCCCTTGCACAGGGCTTCGGACGGATCGGATGCTTTTTCGCGGGGTGTTGCTATGGCGTGGAGACCAATGGCCCGCTGTATCTGGAATTCACGCATTCGGATTACGCACCGAATGGCGTGCACCTGGTGCCGACCGAGCTGATCATGAGCGCGGGTGACTTTCTGCTTTTCGCTTTTCTGGTTTTGTATGACAAGAAGTGGAAGAAGAAAGAGGGAGAGCTTGCCGGATGGTATCTGACACTCTACAGCATCGGACGTTTCATCGTGGAGTTCTGGAGAGGTGATCTGATCCGCGGACAGGTCGGGCCACTGTCAACCTCTCAGTTCATCGGACTGTTTACGGTTGCGGCGGGAATCATCATTCTGCTCTATCTTCGCAGACACGATCCCGGAGCAGCCTTCCGGGCGAAGGCAAATGCAGCGGATGCAGAGGAAGAAAAAGCAAAGAAAGCGGAAAAGAATAATTGAAATCGAAGATCAGGGATTTTGATCCCTGGCTAAAACACAGCCGGTTGAGAGCCGGCTGTGTTTTTTCAACGTTACGTTATTTGTTCAGTAGTATCCGGTACGTTGTTTGTTCAGTTGTTTCCAGAGAACAGGTCCGGGAAATCGGGCGATTATTTTTCGTGAGAAGAGGAGGATGAAAGCAAGGTGGAAATAAAAGGAAAACGGTGGAGATGGATTCTTGTTATTGAGTTTGTCGTGTTTTTCTTTGGCTGGACAGCTATTCTGATGGCGGGGGCAGATTTCCCTCCGCCAAAAGGATTCTACCGTCTGGTCATTCTGATCGCTGTGCTGGAAATCATCCAGACACTGTATCTGAAATGGCTGGCGAAAAGACTGATAAAGGGGCGCACCTTTCTGCTGAACGAGCTGTTCTTCTGTGCGGCAGGCACAATCCTTGCCGTCATTTTCATTCTGTTCAACGGCGGATTCCGGAGCGAGTCGGGAATCTGGGTAGGAATCATCACGGCAGTAAGTGTGGGATACGGCACAATTTTCTGGAGTATTAACCGCCTTATCGCAGGAGTAATGGAAGATTACCTGCTGTAGGAGAGGGAAATCATCATTTGCCGTAATCTCAGAAAATGTTAAATTTGATAGAGATCGTCTATTGTGACTAATATAAATCGTTTATCTGCTGTTATACGGTCAGCTACACTTTTGGTGACACCATGTCTGGAAAAAATGCAGAAATAATTATTTTTTCGTTTAACACAATGAGAAGATGCTATCAGGTCATCCAATTCCTTGTTGTCAAATGGCTGATCTGTATATTTGCATTCACAAAACAGAGCATTTGCCTGATCTATGGCAAGGATGTCTATCTCCTCCTGCCTTTTTTCTACCGGGTTATTTCCCCACCATCGTCCGAGGTATTCCGCCTGAAAGGGCATGCGCCCAAGATAGAACTGATTCTTCAGGTATTCCGTGCAGATACCTTCGAATCTGTGTCCAATGAAGTGATTCATCTTATCTTTTGTGCACATTTTCTGAAAGAAAGCATCCGGGGAAATTAAGCCGTTTAACATATTGCGATAACGGTATATAAAGGAAAAGTAAAAGGCAAAGTAGTTGTCGCTAATCATGTATAAAGAATTTCGTCTGGTTTCCTTTTCTCCGCATGGCGTCTCCCTCTGTACAAATCCGAGATTAATAAGCGTATGCAGGTACTTCGATGTTTTTGCTGATTCTGACTGTATTTTTGTTGCTATTTCATTCAGTGTTGATGAGCCTGCCTGAATAGCCAGAAGGATATTCTGATAGAAGGTTATTTCCACAAGCTCCATTCGTAACAATGCTTCCGGTTCATTGTAGAGTACTCCGGTCGGGGAGAAACAGTGTTTGATAATATTGTCTTTTAAAGGCTTGGCGCTATCAAAAAGTTTCAAGTAGTAAGGGATGCCGCCAAGTATTGCATATGTTTTTAAGGCATCTTCTTCAGAATATGACGGAAAAAATGAACGGGCCTCCAGATATGTAAATGGTTTTAATTTTAATTCTGCCGTTTTCCGACCATATAAAGGCTTTCGGGAATCGCCAAATAAATTTTCTATTGTAGATACCTCAGATCCACAAAGAATTAAAAAGATATTCTTCTGTTTTAATATTCGATCGATTGCATTTTGAAGTTGTGAATCATAGCTTTTATCATTATTCAGAAGGTATGTAAATTCATCAATGATAATTACAAGACGCTCGGAAATGTCTCTGTCGCGGAGGAAGGAATATACCTGTTGCCAACTGGTAAGCGTATGAAGATATTCGCCAGCATGTAATACACGATCCAGTTCCTCGCAAAAATTATGTACATTTATCTGTTGCGATGATTTATCAGCGGTAAAAAATACAGTGTTTTCAGGATGCTTTTGAGCAAAATGAGTCAATATATAAGTCTTGCCTGTCCGTCTTCGTCCATGCATCAAAAGAAACTCAAATCGACGAGAGGAAAAAAGCGACTCTAATGTGTCTAATTCTGATTTACGGCCAATAAAGTCTTCCATTTAAATCTCCACTCCCTAAAAATAATTTGCCTGGAGATAGTCAACTCCAAAGTAACTAACTTCAGAGTAACTAACTCCAGAGTAACTAACTTCAGAGTTAATAACACGTAACTTCATTATATCATTCCGTGTATCATGACACAAGAGAAGGGTGAAACGTATTATTCAGGGAGGTTCGGTTTTGTTGGAGTAATCCGTAGCTTATACAGTTTGTGGCACGATTTATTATATGGGCGTTTATCAGACTTAATAGCTTAAAAAAACATATCCTCCAGAGTTTTTGTATCAGACATAGCGGTAGTGCAGCACGGCCCGCCGGATCAGGTCGAAGATCAGACCGGAGCCGAGGGAGAGAAGGGCTACGAGGAGTCCGCCGGTGAGAAGAATATCGGACCGGAAGAGTCCCAGGCCGGTGAAGATGATTTCTCCGAGTCCGCCGGCTCCGATCATCGCCGCAAGAGTAGCGCTCGCGATGACTTCCACGAGGCTGGTCCGGATCCCTGCGAGAATCATGGGGAGTGCCTGGGGAACGCGGACATGCCAGAATTGCTCCCGGGCGGTCATTCCGATTCCGGCGGCACATTCCAGCATGAAATCCGGGACACCGGAAAATCCTACGATGGTGTTCAGGAGAACCGGAGGAACCGCGAGGATCGTGAGCGCAGTAACGGCTGGACGGATACCGGTTCCCATGACAGGAATGAGGAGAAAAAGAAGCGCAAGGGAAGGCACGACGCGGAGGATCTGGAAGGGGGCGGAGATGATCTGCTCCTTTTTTACAGACTTCGAAGCCAGATATCCGAGGGGAATACCGATTGCAGCTGCGATGGCAAGGGACAGAAGACTCACGAGGAGATGCTGCCGGATCTGGAGCAGAATCTGAGGAGCGTTCTGCTGTATGTATAAGATCATTCCCTTAATCATTTCTGATCACTCCTTTCCCTTTCGATATTCTGGCTCCCGGATCCCCGCTGCGCCTGGAAATTCCCTGCTGTGCGTTTTTCCCCGAGCTTGAGAAGGGCATCCATTGCGACGGCCAGGCCTGCGGAGAGTACACTTCCCCAGAGAACCTTGACGACGTTCTGTGTGCGCATGCCGGAAAAAAGCAGGTCGCCGAGACCTCCGGCGTTGATGCAGGAGGCGATGGTGGCGATTCCGATCGTCGATACCATGGCGAGGCGGATGCCTGCGAAAATCGCGGGACGGGCCAGAGGAAGCTGAATGCGGCGCAGAATCTGGAGCTTTGTCATGCCGATTCCGCGGGCGGCTTCGCGAATTCCGGTGTCCACCTCGTCCAGGCCGGTCAGGAAGTTGCGCAGGAGCAGGTACTGGTTGTAGATGACAAGCACAGTCACTGCCGAGGGCATTCCGAGGCCGGTGAGCGGTATTAAGAGCGCAAACAGCGCCATGGAAGGGATGGAGTAGATCAGAGAAAAAATCTGTACCAGAAGTGAGCCGAGCTTTGGAATCTCCACGGAGAGCACCGTAAGGATTGCCGCGAGAAGCACGGAGATCGCGAGTGTGATGAGGACGATTTCCAGGTGTCTTGCGAGAGGGATCAGAATCTTATCCGGATTGGAAATAAGATAGCGTATCATTTCATCACATCCTTCCAGAAGTCTTCCTGCTCGCGCGCGGAGGAGATCAGAGTCTCTACAAAGGGGTCTGCGGGATGACGAACGATTTCCTGCGGTGTATCAAACTGCAGCAGCTTTCCCCGGTCCATGATCATAACGCGGTTTCCGAGACGGAAGGCCTCATTGATATCATGGGTGACCAGGAGAAAGGTGCGGCTCGTCTCCCGATGAATTCGTTTCAATTCATTCTGAAGATTAAGACGGGTAATGGCATCGATCGCTCCGAAGGGCTCATCGAGAAGCATGATCTTCGGGTTGGTTACCAGCGCTCTGGCGAGACCGATTCTTTGCTGCTGTCCTCCGGAAAGCTGGGAAGGATAGCGGTTCCGGTAGATTTCGGGATCGAGGTCGACCAGATTGAGAAGCTCCGTGACCCGGTCGTGAATTTTCGAGCGGTCCCATTTCTCAAGCTGAGGAATGATGCCGATGTTCTGTTCGATGGTCATGTGCGGGAAAAGACCAACCTGCTGGATGACATAGCCCATGCGGCGGCGCACCACGATTGGATTTACCGTAGAGATGTCTTCTCCAAAGAGAATGATTTTGCCTTCGCTCGGCTCGATCAGACGGTTGGTCATCTTGAGGAGGGTGGTCTTTCCGCAGCCGGAGGACCCCAGGATGGTGATAAACTCACCTTCCCGGATCTCGGCGGATACGTGATTTACGGACAGGACATCGGAGCACGGATATTTTTTTGATACATTCTGATATTGGATGGCTTTCATTTTCTTCCTCACAAATCTCAAATGGGGCAGTTGTGTGAAGCTGCCCAAGACAGACCAATGGAGCGGTGCGTGCACCAGTTATCGGTAAAACAATGGGACAGTTGTGTGCAACTGCTTGAGACAAACCGATGGAGCAGTTCGTGCAGCTGCTTCTGCTTCAGGCAGGCAAGTAGGCGTCCGGATTCAGGAAACGCTGCTTGAGGAACTGCCGGAAGCAGCTGCGGGGATGCTGTCTGCAATACTGTCGTAGTAGGATTTCGCGACGTCCTCATATTCCTTCTTGTCGATGTCCACCTCGGCGTTGAGCTTTGTGAGAACCTCAGTGGTGAGGGTCTTGTCGACGGCGTTCAAAGTGTCTGCAATCTCCGGATTAAGAGAGAGGGCATCGTTTCGTACGACAGGAGCCAGGTTGTAGGGTGGCCATGCCTGCTTGTCATCGTCCAGAAGAACGTATTTGTCGGTCTCGGAGAGTGCACCCTCTGTAGTGTAGGCCGGGGCTACATCGGCTTCGCCGCTTGCTACGACCTGATACTTCAGACTGTTATCGTATACCTTTGTGGATTTGAATTTGAATTCACCATATACGTCGTTTAATCTTGGAAGTCCGTCCTCTCGCTGGTCAAATTCTCCCTGTGATGCAAAATTCAGCTCGGAGGCATGCTTCTGAAGGTCGGAGATCGTTGTGATGCCGTACTTGTCGGAGGCTTCCTTGCTGATGAAAAGACCCTGGCCGTCGTTTCCCGGCGCGTAGTCAAGCCAGGTTACATCGAACCTGTCGGCATATTGCTTTTTTACCTCGTCATATACCTTCTGGGGATCGGTGATCGGATCCTCTTTCAGGATAGAAATCAGCCCGGTTCCGGTATACTCGGGGTAGAGGTCGATATCATCGCTGATCAGGCTGGTGTGAATCAGAGAGGATGAGATGTCGAAGGTCCGCTGCACCTTATAGCCGGCGTCTTCGAGCGCGAGTGCATAGATTTCAGCGACAACTTCATTTTCCGTGAAATCCTTGGAGCCGATGCGCACGGTTCCCTCTTTCGCCTTGCCGGACTTGACAGTGGCTGACGCTGAGTCAGAGGATACGGAAGAGGAGCCGGCGTCGGAGGAACTCTGGGTGGTGAATTGGCTGCTTCCGCAGCCGGTGAGTATCGTGATGCCTGCGGCCAGAGTGAGGAGAAGAGTGCGGGAGAGGATATTTTTTTTCATGGGATGCTCCTTTCATTGTGTGGAATTTTGCAAAGTTACAGATGCTGTGACTGATTCAGTGCCTGATCCATGTCCCGGATCAGGTCGTCAATGTCTTCAATGCCGACGGACAGCCGGAGAGAGTCTGGATAGACGCCTGCCTTTGCGTTTTCTTCCGGGGAATGCCCGAAATGCGTGGAGGACGCGGGGTGTACGATCAGCGATTTGGCATCGCCGACATTTGTCATGTAGTCGAAGATACGGACCGCCTTCAGGGTGCGGAGGGCAGCCTCCTGTCCTCCCTTTACCCGGATGGACATGATTGCTCCCGGCCCCTTTGGGAAATACTTTTCGGCAAGACTGTGGTAAGGGCTGGATTCCAGACCGGGATACAGGACCTCTGTGACTGCCGGATGATTCTCAAGAAAAGCCGCGAGCTTTCCGGCGTTTGACACGTGACGCTCCATGCGAAGGGAGAGAGTCTCCATGCCCTGCAGGACATAGAAGGCAGTCTGCGGGCTCATGTGCGCGCCGAGATCGGTGAGATATGTGATCCGGAGGCGCTTCGTAAACATCTCGCGCTTCAGGGTTTCTTCATCGATCCAGTCCTTAAAGTCATTGTAAAAGGTTTCAAACTCCGGGAAACGACCGTTCAGATAGTTGAACTTTCCGCTTTCCACCACGATTCCGGCGATATTTACACCGTGACCGGACAGATACTTGGTTGCCGAGTAGCAGACGATGTCTACGCCGTGCTCGAATGGCCGGAACAGATAAGGAGTCGCGAAGGTATTGTCAATGACAACCGGAATGCCGTAGGAATGAGCAAGTGCAGTGATGCGGTCCACGTCCAGTACATTCATTCCGGGATTTCCGAGAGCTTCGATATAGATGGCTTTGGTGCGGTCGTCTATATAGTTCCGGTAGGAATCGATGTCAGTCTCGTCTTCGATGAAGCGGCCCTCGATGCCGTATTGTGGCAGAGTCTTCTGAAGAAGGGTGGTGGTGCCGCCGTACAGAGTCGGAACAGAGACGATATTGTCACCCTGGTGCGCAAGGGTCAGGAAGGTGTCGGAGATGGCCGCCATGCCGGAGGCCAGGGAAACCGCAGCGCTTCCTCCCTCCAGAGAGGTCAGGCGTTTCTCAAGCACGCGGTTGGTGGGATTCGAAAAACGTACGTAGGAATCTCCTTCTTCTTCATATTTAAATAAGCGGAGGCAACGCTCGTAGCTGCCAAGCTCAAAGGCAGCGGTCTGATAGATGGGAACCGCCTTGGATAGAAAATGCTGTGAGGGGTCGTAGCCTGCGTGCAGCTGCCTTGTGGTAAAGCCAAGGGTGTCGTCATTAAAAGCCTCGTAACTCATTTCGTTTTCTCCTTCTGCAATATATTTATTCTGTCTTGGAGTTTAATTTGTATTGGAACTACTCAGAACCATTGCTTTTCAGCGGGCTTCATCTTTTGCGGACCCCATTTCTGCGGAATTCATGTTTCTGCGGGGCACTGGGGTGTGTGTGCCGGGGTTTTTCTGGGCACCAGATGCAGGGCGTCAGCCGGACAGGTGCTGGCACAGATGCCGCATCCGTTGCATTCGTCCATCCGGAAAGACAGGGAGGCATTCTTGCCGCGTCCCGTCATAGAGATGACATCGAATCGGCAGCGCTTGACGCATCGCCCGCATCCGATGCAGGGGTTTGCGTCATAGGATATGATGTGCGGCGCTTTCGGCCAGAAGCCGACGCTCCTGCGGTCGCGCTGTACCCGGAAGAGATAGCAGTCTGTCGCGTTGCAGTTGCAGATGCCGTGGTCGCTGATGGTGTGTACGAGCCCTGCTTTGTCAGCATCGCGGATGATCTGCTTCGCCTGCTCTTTGGTGATGCGGTCCGAGATTTTACGTGTGACGAAGCTGTTGTCTCCGTGAACAAAATTGATGCAGGTGTTGGTAGGATCCTCTGCCTGGCCTCCCAGGCATTTGCAGTCACAGCGGGCAAGGTAAAGGGGCCGTTCCTCCTGGTCAATGAAATCGAGCATCTCCTGCAGAGATATGATTTCGTCAGTGGTCGGTCTTACCCGTGGATCGGGATCCAGACTTTTCTCGTATTCATCGAAGTACCACTGATCCAGCTTTACCCGGAGATCTGCGGGAAGGGTGTGATAGCGGCGGGTTTCGTTGACGCTCAGGACATCCAGCATCCCGTAGAAGTTGTTCAGCGTGTAGTCATAATCCGGGTCTGCAGCGGCGTCCGGATCCTCCGGAGTATCGTCCCTGCGGACCCTGGCTAGAACGCCTCTCCGAAAGGCATCCGCCGCGTATCCGGGATCGAGAGAACGATAGGAAACCGGAGTTCCGTCAAAGGATAGAATAAACTTCCGATCCTCCTCTGTAAAAAAGAAGTCAATGAGGCGGACCCCAACCTCTGGCATCTGGAACTTTTCCCCGATTTCTTTCTCCTCCCGGGTGAGTGGAGCAGTATTGTATCCCTGATATTCCTCGTCTAAAATGTAAGGAACGGCAGCGGCGATATCGATATGATCCTGTGGTTTAATGTTCTGCATGGACGGTCATTCCTTCCTGAGTCACATACCAGATCTGTATTTCATATATATCTGATATGAAATATATGTTTATGTTGAAAAGACCTTATCACGTTTGCATACGCTTGTCAACGGATATTTAAAATTTCAAACAGCCTTCAAATCGTCTTCAAACATCCTGCCGCGGGCTGTGATATTGAGGAGAAGAGGAAATCATGATTTGCGCTGCCTGACTCTGCTTAAATTAAAAGAGCGTTCACTATATTTCGCCGAATCGGAATATTTATATGTTTCACAAGTCCGATGACGGCAATCGCGATCGGGTTTATCATGCTCCGCCACACTGGAATATTCATTTGCCGAAGCATTATTGTGTCGGGGAAAAGATGTTATAATATTGCTGCATATGTAAAACCGGGGAAATTCTGGGGAGCAGAAGCTGTGGAAGAAAGATTACGGAGGCAAAAGACATGGATGAAATATTGAAGAGAAGTCATGAACTCAGGGATGCTGCGGACCGGCACTATAACTGCGCACAGGCGGTTTTCATTCCGTTTGCGGAGAGAAAAGGACTGACGGCGGAGCAGGCAAACGCGATTGCGCAGAATTTCGGGTCGGGAATGCAGGCGGGGCTGACCTGTGGCGCAATCACCGGAGGACTGATGGCGCTGGGATTGTGCGGGGCCGGTGATTCCGGTATCGCTGTCGAGCTCATGCGGCGAATCGCGAGCAGACATGAAGGACGTACACAGTGCAGGGATCTGCTGGCGGCGGAAGTCCGGACGCCAGGGGAGAAGAAGCCGCACTGCGACGCGATGGTATATGAGGCGGTTGAAGCCGTTGAGGAAATGCTCCAGGAGCGTGGAATCAGTTTCTGAAATGATGCGCGAACGTGAGATCAGTGTCTGAGATGCTCCGTGAGCGTGAGATAACCTTCTGATTCCGGAAGAATGGAAGCATTGAAAAAAGAATCATTTATGGAAGCGGCGCAGAAGTTCTGCGCCGCTTTTGCAGTGCGCCTGGCGGCGCACGTTTCCAACGGGTTCAAGTCCCGAATCCGCCCGGTAGTGGGAAGGATATAGCCGAAGGCAAGGGTGTCCGCCGTGAGACGGAATCTGAAGGAAGCCGGATGT
>NZ_JBQKIK010000017.1:0-71772 GCF_052117805.1 Bilifractor sp. LCP21S3_F8
TTTGTCATTGATGGATTTTATGAAGAATGTTTTAAAACCAACAAAGAAATTCCTATGGTAATGATAGTAAGGCTTAAGAAGGTAAAACGTGATAGCTTAAAATAAATTCAAACAACCCACTGATTCGTAAAGGAGAATGTAACTTCATGTTTGCTAAAAATTCAAAGGCATATTCTGTCTACCTGCTGTTCCGATTTGTCTTTTCCCTGGCGGTTTCTATGTCCACAGTGCTTTCCAACGTGTACCTCCTGGAGGTGGTGCAGCTGGATGCTTTCCAGCTTGTCCTGGTAGGGACGGTTCTGGAGACCTCCTGCTTTCTGTTCGAGATACCCACCGGTGTGGTGTCGGATTTGTATAGCCGTCGGCGCTCGGTGCTGATTGGAATGTTCCTCTACGGCCTGGGCTTTCTGATGGAGGGTGCGCTACCGTGGTTCGCGCCGGTTCTGCTGGCCCAGGTTGTCTGGGGTTGCGGTGATACCTTCATCACCGGCGCTCTGGAGGCGTGGATTGCCTCGGAGGAAGAGGACAAACCCATAGACAAGGTGTTCCTGCGGGGCAGTCAAATGGGGCAAATCGGCGGCGTTCTGGGCGTGGTGCTGGGCACACTGCTGGGAAACATAAACCTGCAAATGCCTGTCATCTTGGGGGGCAGTTTGTGCTTGTTGTTGGGGCTGGTGTTGGTTCGCATCATGCCAGAAACCAACTTCTCCCCTGCTATTGAGGAACGGCAGGGCTTGCTTAAAGACTTTGTCTGCCTGTTCAAGCTCAACCTGGGCTTTGTGAAAGGCGCACCTGTGTTGCGGGCGCTCTTAGCAATCACACTATGCGGGGGACTTGCCAGTGAAGGCTTTGACCGGCTCTCCACCGCTCATTTTCTGGATGACACGGTAATACCCGTTATCGGGCCGCTGAACAGCGTCACTTGGTTCGGTGTTATCAGTCTTATCGGCAGCGGCTTAGGTATTCTGGCTTCTCAGTTGCTCATCGCCCGCATGGAGAAAAAAGGGACTGTCAGCCGAACCAGTGTGGTCATGTCCACCAGCGCCGGGTATATCCTGTGCCTGGTTCTCTTCGCGGTGGGGCGGAGCTTTTGGTTCATGTTGTTGGTGTTCCTGCTGGCGGGGCTTATGCGCACCATCAAGGAGCCTGTGCTGGCCGCCTGGATGAACGACCATGTGGATGAGAAAATGCGCGCCACAGTCTTTTCCACCAGCGGACAGCTGGACTCTTTCGGGCAGATCATCGGCGGGCCTATTGTGGGGCTGGTAGCCCAGCAGGTGTCCATACCCTGGGGGCTGGTCTGTACCGCTTTCCTGCTGTTGCCCGCGCTGTTCTTAGTGCCGGTGGCGGGAAAGAAGCGGGATTGATATGGCATAGTTAAGTTTACTGACGAGCGGGAGATTACTTCCGCTCGTCTTCATTTAGTAGCGCAAAATTTGAGGACTCTTTATTTCCTTATTCGGTATAGCGGAGGCGGCTGTCAATTCGACATAATTTTCTTGTGATACTTTACCGTACATGAGCATTTACGCAGGAAATGAAGCAGTACAGTGATTCCAGGGTCTCTGATTTTTTCCGTGAACTCAATGAAGAACAGCGCCAGAACTTCCTGGAATTATGGAATAAGAAATCTGATAAGGATGAGCGGATCTACATATCTTATGATTCAACCAACAAGAACTGTGAGGCCGGAGATATCAGCATGGTCGAGTTTGGTGCCGCCAAGGTGGATACAGGAGCGCCGATCTTCAACTATGCAGTAGGGTTTGATACCAGTAATGAGCTTCCTCTCCTGTATGAGAAATATCCCGGAAGTATCAATGATGTTTCGCAGCTTCAGTACATGATTGCCAAAGTGAAGAGCTACGGATACAGAAACATTGGTTTTATTCTTGACCGGGGATATTTCAGCAAAGAAAACCTGAATTTCATGGACCAGAATGGTTTTTCGTTTGTTATTATGGTGAAAGGATTGAAGGACCTGGTCAGAGACCTGGTTCTGAAGAACAAAGGAACTTTTGAAAGTGAATGGGGTTCCCAGGTCCCTGAGTTTGGTGTATATGGAAAAACAATTCATACATTCATCTATTCTTCCGATACAAAGAAAAGATATGTGCATCTTTATTACAACGCGGGGAAAGCTGCCGGTGAAAGATACGATTTCGAGACAAAACTGCTTGAGATGCAGAAGTATCTGGAGCAGTACAGGGACACAGACCGGGAATTCGGGCCTGCATTTCATAAGTACTTTCATATGCATTACAACAAAGAGAATCACCACTTTGTTTATGCTGAACCGAATCTTCCGGCCATCCGTGATGCATTGAATCTCTGCGGATACTTCGTCATCATTACTTCAGAAAAAATGGACCACAAAGATGCCATCACACTGTATAAGAGCAGAGACAGTTCAGAGAAGCTCTTCCGGGCGGACAAGTCATATCTGGGCAACAGCAGCCTTCGTGTAGCGTCGGACGAAGCTGCAGCGAACAAGATCTTTATTGGATTTATTGCTCTGATTATCCGGTGCAGGATGTACACAAAGCTTCGTGATAAGGCAAGAAGCATGGTGAAAAAGCCGAACTATCTTACGGTCCCGGCTGCTGTGCGGGAGCTGGAGAAGATCGAGATCTGCAGGCAGGCAGACCATGCATACCGGTTGGACCATGCAATAACAAAAACACAGAAAGAGATCCTTGATGCGTTTGGAATGAATCCTGCGGATGTAAAAGAAACAGCCAGGGGGATCGATAAGATTTTGAAGGGAGAAGTGTGATGGCACGAACAAGAAGATCCGGGATGGAAACACTGGACGAAAAGATAGAGAAAACGGAACAGGCAATCAGCAGGAACCGGGAGCAGTATGACCGTCTGACTGCAGAGCTTGACAAGCTTTTGGAAAAGAAGAAAGCGATCCAAACTGAGGAGCTTATGAAAGCGATAGCTAACAGCCCTCACAGTTATACAGAGATCCTGCAATTTATACAGGGTGGAACTGAAGATGAATGAGAAGAAAACGAAGCCCCAGCTTTGGGAAGAAATCCGAAAATATGAGCAGCTTCAGCTGTGGACAGAGCAGTTTCTCGAAGAACGCGGATTGCTGCAGGAATACAATAAGTATATAAATCAGAAAAAGGAGACATCAGAAGAATTACCTTTTGAGTAAATCAGCTGATCTCTCCATGCTTAAGCAAGTGCTGTTGGGGCTGTTCGAGTTGTAAAAAGACTGGAAGTTCACATCCAGATAAAAAGCTTGACAGAATTAATGTAATAATATATATTACAACTAAAGAATGTAAATTGCAGGCGGAAAATTTTAACAGATCATAGCGATGTAAGGTATACGAGGAGGAAAGTATATGGATGCTCAAAGCTGTCTTAATATTCTGCGGGGAATCAAGGATGTGGCCTTTGCCACGGTGAATGATGAGGGAAAACCGGAGGTCCGGATCATCGACGTGATGATCGTAGAGCAGGATAAGCTGTATTTCTGCACAGGGCGCGGAAAAGATTTTTACCGTCAGCTCCTGAAACACCCGGACGTTGCTGTCACCGGCCTCAACAAGGATTTTCAAATGGTCCGGCTGTCGGGTAAGGCAGAAAAACTTGCGGATCAGAGACAGTGGATTGACCGTATTTTCGAGGAAAATCCGGTGATGAACGGCGTGTATCCGGGAGAAAGCCGCTATATTCTGGAACCGTTCTGTATAAGCAAAGGAGAACTGGAATTCTTTGATCTAGGAAAAAGCCCGATTTATCGCGAAAGCTTTGTGTTTGGCTGGGAGGAAGCTTCGGACGAGGCGCTGCAGGATACAGAGAAAGAGGCAAAGATTTGTCATGCACCGCGTGAAAAGGGTTTCCTGATCACCGACGCCTGTATCGGCTGCGGAAAGTGTATGCGCGGCTGTCCGCAGCAGTGCATTACGAAGGGAACACCATTCCTGATCCATCAGGAGAACTGCCTGCACTGCGGACTCTGCTTCGAGAACTGCCCGGTTCAGGCAATCGTGCACAGAGGAGAATAAGATGCCGAAGGAATTGCTCGAGAAACCGGCAACAGATTTTGTGAAGAAGCTGGTCGAGAAACAGCGCAGGATGTGCTTCCTTCCGGAAGGGAAGTTGAAGGACTGCGAGTACTGCGGCGCGGCATGCGGAGAAGTCGCAGGCTGAGACGGCGGAAAAAAGTTTTCCTTATTTTAATTATAGGAGGAGCACCTGATGTATTTTTTTAATCCAGATAGGATCATGACAGATGATTCGAAAATGAGCTTTGATCAAAAAATTTCTGTGCTGCAGGAACAGCTTGCAAACGCGGATGCGGTTGTAATCGGAGCAGGGAGCGGTCTTTCGACCGCGGCAGGATATACCTACTCGGGAGAGCGATTCGAGAAATATTTTGCGGATTTTGAGAGAAAATATGGGTTTCGGGATATGTATTCCGGAGGTTTCTATCCGTATCAGACGATGGAAGAATTCTGGGGATACTGGTGCAGGAATATCTGGATCAACCGGTACGCACCGATCCCGTCAGATCTCTACGGGCGGCTGCTTGCACTGGTAAAGGATAAAGATTATTTTGTTCTGACGACCAATGTGGATCATTGCTTTCAGAGGAGCGGTTTCGATAAGAAGCGGCTTTTCTATACGCAGGGTGATTATGGCTTGTTCCAGAGCAGTTCCCCTGGCAAAGAGGCGAAGAAAAGGACCTACGATAACTACGAGGTCATCCGCAGGATGATTCTTTCGGAAGGATATCAGATCGAAAAGAATGGAGAACTGATTGTCCCGAAGGACACGAAGATCAGAATGACGGTGCCGTCTGATCTTGTTCCGGTGTGTCCGGATGATGGAAAGTTGATGACTACGAATCTTCGCTGCGACGACAGCTTTGTGGAGGATGAGGGCTGGCATCAGGCAGCGGAGCGGTATCAGGAATTCCTGCGCCGGCACGAACGGCTTCGCGTTCTGTATCTGGAACTCGGGGTCGGCATGAACACGCCCGTCATCATAAAATTTCCATTCTGGGAATACACAAAGAAGAATCCGAATGCCTTCTATGCGTGCGTAAACCTGGGCGAAGCTGGCTGCAGCCGGGAGATCGTGAAGAGGAGTGTCTGCATTGATAAGGGAATCGGAGAAGTTCTGAATAGACTTGGAGTCTGAAGACTTATTATTGTTTGCTTGTTTGATTCTGTGGCATAAGAGGGTCAGAGAGTAGGATTCTCTGGCATAAGAGGGTTAGAGAGTAGGATTCTATGACATAAGAGGATCCGAGAGTATGCTTCTATGGCGTCAGAGGATCAGAGACATACAGACTTAATTTGTTGGTCTGACGAGGTCAGATTCCCGGTTACAGGAGGAAAATATATGAATGATAAGGAACAGATGGAAAAACTTCATTTTCTGATTAAGTGTCTGGAAACAGAAATGCCGGAGTATGCGGGATATGCTCTTCCAGATGACCCGAAGCAGGCATTTGATCTCTATCGGGCACTCTGCAATGTCCGTATGCCGTCGGGGGATACCGGACATACATTACCGGATGATTTTTATACGGTGCAGTCGGAAGTTTTAAAAGGCATCACCGTGGAAAAGGGAATCACTGAGGCAGCGGACCTGCCGCCGGCCGGGCTGGATCATCGTCTTTTTCTATGGCAGGGGGATATCACGACGCTTAAGGCCGATGCGATTGTGAATGCTGCCAATTCCCAGATGCTCGGGTGCTTCTCTCCGCTACATGGCTGCATAGACAACATGATTCACACCATGGCAGGTGTGGAACTGCGGGAAAAGTGTTATCAGATTATGAAAGCGCAGGGGCATGAGGAGCCTACTGGCGAGGCAAAGATCACGCCGGGCTATAATCTTCCCGCGCGCTATGTGATTCATACGGTTGGACCGATTGTGTCCGGTTGGCTTACCGGGAAGGATAAGGAACTGCTGGCCTCCTGCTATCGGTCGGTTCTTTCCACAGCCTCCGGTCATCAGCTGGAATCTGTTGCGTTTTGTTGCATATCCACCGGTGTATTCCATTTTCCGCAGGACAAGGCGGCAGAAATTGCCGTGAGTACGGTAAGAGGCTGGCTTGATGCACATCCGGAGTCCTCCGTGCATCGTGTCATTTTTAATGTGTTTAAGGAGAGCGACCGTGAAATTTACCGGGAGATTTTATATCCATCGGGTACAAATGCCCGGATGGGGCAAAATCAAAAGTGATGTAATATACGATAAAGGGAGAGGTTTTGTGCAGAGGTCAACGAGAGGTACGATAGAGGGAGAGGCTTTGTGCAGAGGTCGACAAGAGGTACGATAGAGGGAGAGGCTTTGTGCAGATATCAACGAGAGGTATGATAGAGGGGGAAATTTTATGCAGATATCAACGAAATTTACGATAGCGATTCACATCCTGGCGGCGGTGGAATATTTTGGCAAAGAGGAAAAGGTGACCAGCGATTTTCTTGCGTCAAGCATCGGGAGCAACCCGGTGATCATCCGTAATCTTATGTCGGATCTCAAAAATGCCGGGCTGATTGAAATCAAGAGAGGGCCGGGAGGCATTGCGATTACAAGGCCGCTGGATCAGATTACGTTTTATGATGTGTATGAAGCTGTGGAGAAGAACAAGGAAGATCTCTTCCACTTCCATGACAATACGAATCCTCTGTGCCCGGTCGGCAGAAATATCCACGCCTCGCTGTATGGCAAATTGCAGGATGTTCAGAAAGATTTTGAAGAAAGCCTGAAAAAGCATAGGCTCAGTGATGTGATCTCTGATCTCTACAAAGAAATACAGACAGAGAAAGCTGGATGAATTTCCTGGTTTTCCCAAATCAGGACGCAATGCGCCCTGATTTGAGCTGGACACATGATCATTATCGTCAGCTGATAAAGATAGAAGATCGTGGTCTGCCTGCTCATAGCTGTATGCGCCGGCAGATTGAAATAAACTGCAAATCTGATAGCAATCACCTCCGTCCGGAGAATTGATCCGCACCTTAACAGAGGTTGAAATAAACTGCAAATCTGATAGCAATCACTGCGGTGTTTTGTGTTTCTTACGATACTGAGCGGGCGTGCAGCCTGCGGTGTCACGGAAGCTCTGGATAAAATAGTTGACCGTGTTGAAAGCAAGGCACTCCGAGATTTCACGAACGCTCATGTCGGTGGATTCCAGCAGTACCTTGGCGCGTTTCACCTTGGCGAGGCGGATATACTGGCTGACTGAAATACCGGTTTCTTTCTTGAATTTCTCCGTCAGATAGTATTCCGTATAACCCACGAGCGAGGCCATTTCGGAGACGCGGATTTTCCGGTCAAGGCTAAGTTCGATGTAGTCGCAGCATTTCTGAATTTCGTGGGAATAGCCCGGATTTGTGCGCAGATAATGGACTCGGTAGATAAAGTCATGATACATGGCGTCTGCCAGTGCGGAAAGCTCGCCGGAATCCTTGCTGTCCTCCACAGCCTGGAGATAAGAGTCACCTACTGCGTAAGCAATTTCAGGCGACAAGCCGGCTTCCATGGCCGCGCGGCTGACCAGGGTTGTAAAGACGACAACACTGGTCTTTGACTGTCTCAGCGGATCAGCACTTTTAATGGGTACGCCAGGGCTGAGGTCAATGCTGCGCTGAATAATGGTATGGTAATTGATATCGCCGTTGCGTACCATCTGCAGCATGGCGCGTTCGGACAGCCATATTTTTTCCCGATTTCGCGTGTCGACGGGCACAATTTTGTCCTCGGGAGAGGAACTTATGGAACCCAGTACCTCAGGGCCGAGCTGTCTACCTGTCAGGGTGTTGTGCACAAGCATTACATAGCGTGAGAAAATGGCGTAGGGCATCACCGGCATCCGCGGAAGCGCGGCGATCAGATTTCTGCTCCAGCGGGCATTTTCGTGTGTGTCAATAAACGGTCGAAGAGATGTGCGCAGCTGCTGCTCGGAAGGCTCCGTGTAGAACACGGGGCCGATCACGAAGATCAGGCTTTGCTTTCGCTCATCCTCAAAGGTGACAGCCCATTGCATCCCGATCGACGAGCCGATCAGAAAGGGAACACTATGATCAGTATTTTTTGTAATCTTTTGTAACTTCTCATTTGCTCCGAGAATGGAAAAAGCCTTTGCAAGAAGCTCCGAGTTTTCTGCGGGACAGGTGGAAGCGATCAGGTCACAATTCTCGTTGTAGCACCACACATACAGCTTTTCGTTGCTGGAAATAATAGATTCAAGCAGAAGAAGATTCTCTTCTCCCCGCGTCATGTCATGATCCATAAGTCTTATGCACCCCCGTTCCGCTGGCCTTTTTTTTCACTGTATCACAATTATCCCACACGAACAATAATCATCCTGAATTTTTGTAATTTTTGCAGGATTATTGGCTTTACGGCCGTCCGTACTGTTTGGTATGATGCCATTGCAGACGAAGAAATCCCCAAAAATCAACAAAAAAACAGGAGATAATACAATGGAAGAAGAAAAACTCACGCAAAGTCAGATCGACGGTGTTGAATATCGCCGTGCCAAACTCTGGCAGATTATTCTTGTCGCATTCAACGCCTTTAACGGCATGGCCGTGTATTTCCTGATTGGCCTTGCCAGCTACTCGGCCAGCATCGGGTACGGCATCGCAACAGTGGTAGTCGGCGGTCTGCTGACCTTTACCCGCATTTTTGATGCGATTACCGATCCGTTGCTTGCCTTTGTGTATGACCGCTTCAACACACCCTTCGGCAAAGTTCGTCCGCTGCTGTTCATCGGCTGGGTGATCGAGTGTACCGGGCTCCTGTGCCTTTTCAATGTGTTCTCCAGCAAAGGACACGGCATCCCCGTGTTCCTGGCATGCTATATGATTTATGTAGTTGGCTACACCATTGTGAACATTACCGCTCAGACCATCCCTGCCCTGATGACCAATGATCCGAAGCAGCGCCCGACCGTTGGTGTTTGGCAGACTGCCCTCAATTACATCACACCGATGGCTCTGAACATCATTGTTTACACCAAAATCATGCCGGCAATGGGCGGCGGCTTCAATCAGGATTTCCTGAACGTGGTCTGCTGGATGTGCATTGCCATCTCCTTTATCGGTGTCGTTCTTGTCAGTATCGGTGTTTCTGAGTACGACAGGCCCGAAAACTTCAGGGGCATCGGCAAGACAGAGCGCCTCAAGCTGAAGGACATGGTCGACGTGCTTTGCCACAATAAGCCGCTGCAGAGTTACATCATATCCGCCTCTTCCGATAAGATTGCCCAGCAGGCTGCTTCCGCCTCCATCGTCAGCACGATGCTCAACGGCATTCTGATCGGCAATATGGGCCTGGCGACTATGCTGAGCATGATCGGTATGTTCCCCTCCATCATTTTCGCCATTGTCGGTGCGCATTACGCCGGTAGGCACGGCAACAAGGAATCCATCATCGCCTGGACCCGCTACAGCCTCTTTGCTAACGTCGCCATGATTGTGTTTTTCATTATCACGAAATATACTGTCGGCACAACAGCGATCTCCTCATCTCAGCTTTTTAAGACAATCTTCGTTGTTCTGACCTTTACCGTTAACGGTTTTGCCATGTGCGTCACCACCGCCAACACCGGCTTTATAGCCGATATTATCGACTTTGAGCTGGACCGCAATGGCAAATACATCCCTGCCGTTGTGACCGGCACTTACAGTCTGGTGGACAAGATCGTGTCTTCTTTATCCGCTGCTATCGCCACAGGCTGTGTTGCCCTGATCGGCTATACCTCCACCATGCCCCAGCCTACTGATCCGCAGACGGACAGTATCTTTTGGATGACAATGTTCCTGCGCTACGGTCTTGCAGTCCTGGGCTTCATCTGCACGCTGCTGGCCATGCGCAAGTGCAAGCTTGGCCGCGCCGAGATGGTTGAAGTACAGAAACGCATCAACGCGAAGAAATCAGCAGCGCAGGAAGAACTATTCGACAAAGAACTTCATAAGGGAGATTTGAAAAATGCGTAAAATTACCACCTTGACAGACGGTTGGCGTTTCGGGAAGAGCCGGGATGCCATGATCGAGAACGTCACACTGCCGCACACCTGGAACGCTGTTGACGGACAGGATGGAGGCAATGATTATTATCGCGGTACCTGCTGGTATATGCGCGAGCTTACAGAGGAGGAGACAGCAGGTGAGCGCCTGTTTCTGGAAATCAATGGCGCTGCCAACACCTGCGAGGTCTGGCTCAATGGCGAACGGCTGACTCATCATGAAGGAGGTTACTCCACATTCCGCGTGGAACTGAGCGGGAAGCTGCAAAAGCAAAAGAAGAATCTGCTGGAAATCTCTGTAAGCAATGAGGAAAATTCGACGGTCTACCCCCAGAAGGCAGATTTCACCTTCTACGGCGGTTTGTACCGGTCGGTAAATCTGATTTCCGTTCCGGAGGAACATTTTGAATTATTAAAGGACGGAACCCCCGGCATCAAGGTCACACCAGTGGTGGATCTTGAAAGTAAAAGCGCCACGGTTACGGTGGAAACCTGGCATAATGGCAAGTCGGTCGATATCACCGTCAACGGCGAGACCCGGACTGTAGAGCACTGCGCTGAGTTTGTCATCGAAAACGTTCATCTTTGGGATGGATTGAATGATCCCTATCTCTATACTGCGACGGCAAAGCTGCCTTCAGGAGATGAGGTTTCCACACGTTTCGGGTGCCGTGTCTTTACCTTCGACTCAGAGAAGGGCTTCTTCCTCAACGGCCGCAGTTACCCGCTGCGCGGCGTGAGTCGTCATCAGGACCTCAAGGGCAAGGGCAACGCCCTCTCTTATGAGGATCATGCTGCCGATATGGCCATCATCCGCGAACTTGGCGCAAACTCGCTGCGGCTTGCCCATTACCAGCATGCGCAGGAGTTCTATGATCTCTGCGATGAAAACGGTATCGTGGTCTGGGCGGAGATCCCGTATATCACGATGCACATGCAAAACGGGCGGCAGAACACGCTCGATCAGATGCGCGAGCTGATTACCCAGTGCTACAACCACCCCTGCATTGCGGTCTGGGGCCTTTCCAATGAGATCACCGCGGCGAGCGCCGTGAACGAGGATCTGCTGGAGAACCACCGTGCGCTCAACGCTCTTTGCCATCGCATGGATCCCACGCGCCTGACCACGATGGCCAATGTTTTTATGCTGGAGATCGATAGTCCCATTCTCGAGATTCCCGATATCAACAGCTACAATCTGTATTTCGGCTGGTATCTGGGGGAGCTGGAACAGACCGATGAGTTCTTTGACGAGTACCACGCGAAGTATCCGGAACGTGTCATCGGATTCTCGGAGTACGGTGCGGACGCCAACCCCGCCTATCATTCTTCTAATCCCCAAAAGGGAGATTACACCGAAGAGTATCAGGCACTCTATCACGAGCACATGCTCGCCATGATCGAGGCGAGGCCTTATCTCTGGGCAACATACGTGTGGAACCTCTTTGATTTTGCGGCAGACGGCCGCGACGAGGGCGGCAAGCATGGCGAGAATCAGAAGGGGCTTGTGACCTTTGATCGTCAACTGCGAAAGGACGCTTTTTATCTCTACAAGGCAGCCTGGAACAAAGAGCAGCCCTTCGTTCACATAACGGGTAAGCGTTATAAAAACCGCGCCGAAGCCGAGACCGAGATCAAGGTCTACTCTAACTGTGATGAAGTGAAGCTTTATGTGGACGACATGCTGATCGGCACGCAGAAGGGCAAGACGATCTTTCGCTTCCGCATCCCGCTGCTGGGCGATCAGATGATCCGCGCCGAGGGCGACGGCTGCAGCGACGTAACGGTGATCCGCCGCGTTGACGTGCCGGATGAAAGCTACATCTTCAACAAGGCTGCGGCCAGCGTCACCAACTGGTTCGATGCGGGCGAAATCGACCCGAACTGCTTTTCTATCAACGACACGCTCGGCGAGATCCGGCAGCATCCGGAGGCCGGGGCGATCGTGAATGCTATGATAGCTAAGGGAGCCTCCGAACGTGGCGACGTGGCCGACGCTGTGAAGGACAATCCCGCACTACAGCGCATGATGGGGCGCATGACCATGATGAGCCTTCTCAAACAGAGCGGTGCGGATGAGAAATCCATCAGGCAACTCAACAGGATATTGCAGGGAATCAAAAAATGAAGACTTATGTTCAACAGATCATGCTGGGTACGGTGACTTCGAATGAAGCACAGGCTCGTGAGACACTGGAAAAAATCAAGGCAGCCGGATATGACGGTCTTGAGCTCAATTCCTTTATGATTCATCCGACCGGGATGCTGGTGCGCATGCTGACGAAAGCGGCCGGCATGCCCACCGGAAAGGGCGGAAAACTCGACTGGCACGCTCTGCTAGCGGAAAGCAATCTTGGCGTTTCCAGCCTTCATACGGATCTCGGCAGCCTGGAGCGTGATGCTTCTGCTGTCGCTGCAGAAGCAAAGAGTTTCGGCACGGATAAGGTCGTAATCACTGGCATGTACCGTTTCGACTATAGCGACGAAAAGGCTTTGCGCGAGTTGGCCGGGCGGCTTAACAGAGTGGGAGAAGTGCTGAAAAAAGAGAGCGTCGAGCTCCTGTACCACAACCACAACGTCGAACTGCTGCTGCTCGGAAGAGGAAAACGTGCTTACGACGTACTGATTGACGAGACTGATCCATGCTTTGTCAGTTTCGAGTTCGACAGTTACTGGTTCACCGATGGCGGGGCAGATGCGAAGAGCTGGATGAAACGACTCGGCAGCAGGATGAAGCTCTGGCATGTCACCGATCGCGGCAGCCGTCAGTCGGGCCCGTCTATCACGCCGATTCTAAAAGCTGACAGCATGGAGCTTGGCACCGGGAACATGGATCTCGATGGTCTGCTCGCGATTGCACAGGAAAACGGCGTGGAGAGTGTCATTCTGGAGAGCCATAGAAACTGGGTGAATAAAGACCCGATCAAAAGTCTGGAAGTCAGCGCCAGCTGGCTGAATGAAAGGAAATAATATGAGTATGCTTTTGCAGAACCGCCTGCCCGCACGATGGGAGGCCAAATGGATCGATCCCGAGGTGCCACATGACAAGGAACAGCGGCAGCCCGCCTCTGTTCTGCGCCGCCGTTTCACAATGGATAATACGGGAAACGCCGTGCTGTATATCACTTGTCACGGTTTGTATGAGGCGGTTCTTAACGGCACGCGCGTCGGCAGCTTCGTGCTGGCACCCGGCACGGGTGACTACCATAAACGATTGTGTGTACAGGCCTACGATGTTTCTGATCTGCTCCGTAAAGGCGAGAATGAGCTGATTGTCACCCTCGGCGACGGCTGGTACCGCGGCTGCGTAGGCATTGACGGGCTGCGGAATTTCTACGGCGAGGATCTCGCCTTGCTCTGCCAGATCGAGCTCGACGGCAAGGCTGCTCTTTGCAGCGATGAAAGCTGGGAGGCCAGTCAGAGCGGACCGATACGCGAAAATGATCTCCAGCAGGGTGAGACATACGATGCACGCATGGAGGAGATTGCCGGCTGGCATGCTGTTACCGTGCGGGACTTCGGCTTTGACCATCTCTGTGGCGAGGCCTTCGTACCGGTCTGTGAGCATGAGCGCTTCGAGGGAAAGCTGATCCGTACGCCGAACGGTGAGACGGTGATCGACTTTGGCCAAAACCTTGCTGGCTATACGGAGATTCGTGTAAGGGCCAAGGAGGGACAGCGAATCGTGATTTGGCACGGCGAGACCCTGGACGAAAACGGCAACTTCACCCAGTCCAATTTTGACCCGGGCGCGCGTAACAAGAACGGGGGCATCCCGCAAAAGCTGGAATACATCTGCAAAGACGGGCTGAACATCTATAAACCGCGCTTCACGATCTTCGGTTTCCGTTACGCAAAGATAGAAGCCGATATTGACCTGACGGATGCGCGGTTCACCTCAATCGCTGTTTACTCCGACATGTCGCAGACTGCGTTTTTCAACTGCGGTAACGCTGAGGTGAACCGCCTCTTTGAAAACTGCCTGTGGTCCATGCGCTCGAATTTCTGTGACATCCCCACCGATTGTCCCACCCGTGAGCGCGCGGGATGGACAGGCGACGCAGGCGTCTTCGCACCGACGGGTCTGATGTTGATGGACTGCGCACCGGTTCTGCGCAAATGGCTTGGCGAGTGCCGGCTGGCGCAGCGCGAGGATGGACTGGTACAGAATATTGCTCCGGTGAACAACTCAGGATCGATGATCTCAAACATGCTGCAGGGTTCCGCCGGCTGGGGCGATGCCTGTGTGCTGGTGCCCTGGGCGATTTATGAGGCTACGGGAGACAGGTCGATTCTTGAGGAAAACTACGACATGATGCGCCGCTGGATGATTTTCTGCGAAAAACGCGCCGCTAAAACACGGCCACAGAATCTCCGGAACCCGTATAAAAAATATCTGGTGGATGAGGGGTTCCACTTCGGGGAGTGGTGCCAGCCGGATGTGGACAACATGGACGCAATGAAAAAGAACATGATGTTCGGCGCGCCGGAGGTTGCCACGGCCTATTATTTCAAGTCTGCCACGCTGATGTCCAAGATTGCCGCGATTCTCGGCAAACAGGAGGAAGCGGATAAATTCAATGAAATCGCGGAGGGCGCAAAGAAGGCATATCGCTATACATGCACAAAGAACTGCGTGATCAAATCTGACCGCCAGTGCGAATACGTGCGCCCCATTGCTTTCGGGCTGCTGGATAGCGGGGAAGCAAAGGCTGCTGCGGAAGCGCTGAATGATCTGGTTGTTCAGAACGGCTATCACCTGAATACCGGTTTTCTCTCTACTCCTGATCTCTGCCGCGTACTCGCGGACTGCGGCTATACGGACACTGCCTATAAGCTTCTGCTGCAGGAAGATTGCCCCGGCTGGCTCTACGCGGTGAAGAAGGGCGCGACCACGACCTGGGAGACCTGGGACGGAGTGCGCAGGGACGGCACGGTGCACGATTCCCTCAATCACTACTCCTACGGAGCAATTGCCGGATGGCTGCTCGATGGTGTCTGCGGTATTCAGTTCAAAGCCGGGAAGCTCACGATCCATCCACATCCACATCCCACCCTTGGGTTTGCCAGGGCTGAGCGGCGTACGCTGTACGGCACGGTCAAAAGCGCCTGGTGCTATAAAAACGGAAGATTGGTCTTTGATATTTCAGTGCCCGCCCCGGCCAGGGTCGAGCTGCCGAACGGGGTAACACACGAAGTTACCAAGGGAGAATACCATTATGAAGTATATCTGTAACCCTATCAATGTTAGCTACCGTTATCAGTTTAATGCCGATCCGCGCAAGGGCGGAGAACTGCAGATCTGCCGTGAGGCAGCCGATCCCTCAATGATTCTTTTCAAGGGTCGTTACTACATCTTCGCGTCCATGACACTGGGTGTCTGGGTGTCGGACGATCTGGCACACTGGGAGAGCTATCGTCTGCCGGAGGGGCTGCCTTTCTATGATTACGCTCCGGATGTACGCGTAATCGGAGATTATGTGTACTTCTGTGCCTCTGCACGCGAGCACAGCTGTGACCGCTGGCGCACGAAAGATGTTCTGAACGGCCCCTATGAGCGCATGGAAGGTTCTTTCCCATTCTGGGATCCGAATCTCTTTCTGGATGACGACGGGCGTGTATATTTCTACTGGGGGTGTTCCAACGAGACGCCAATTTACGGCGTGGAGCTCGATCCAGAGACTATGCTTCCGAGGAACGAAGCGGTTGCTGTCGTAGAAGGCCATCCCTTTGAGATCGGCTACGAGCGCGTCGGTGAGGACAACAGCACACTGCCAGCCTCCGCGGAAGAGGTCGAGGCAAGATATCAGGCATATCTCAAGTCCAGGAACATGACGGAGAGCATGGTCCCTGAAAACCTTCGGCCACTTATCCGCGGCATGTTTTCCAACAAACCCTATATTGAAGGAGCGTGGATGGACAAACATTGCGGGAAGTACTATCTGCAATACGCCGCCCCCGGAACGCAGTACAATACCTATTCCGACGGCGTCTATGTGGGAGAAAGCCCGCTTGGCCCCTTCCGGCTGTCTGAAAACAACCCCTATTCCTACAAGCCGGGCGGCTTCCTTCCTGGTGCGGGTCATGGCTCGACGATGAGGGATAAAAATGGAGGTTTCTGGCATACGGCGACGATGCGAATCTCGGTGAACCATGACTTTGAGCGCCGCGTGGGTCTATGGCCCGCGGGGTTTGATAATGATGGCGAACTCTTCTGCAACCAGCGTTACGGCGACTGGCCGATGGCGCTTGAAGGCGATCCCTGGCGCGATCCGGCCTGGATGCTGCTGAGTGTGGGAAAGGCAGCGACCGCTTCTTCCTTTGTCCCTGGCCACGAACCTTCGATGGCAACGGAAGAGAACGTGCAGACCTGGTGGCGGGCAGCAGGCAACAGCCGCAACGAGTGGCTGTGCGTCGATCTCGGGAAGCAATTCAAGGTGCACGCCGTGCAGGTAAACTTTGCTGATGACAGGATCGACACTCCCTGTCCGGGAGAGATCCGTCCCGGCTCGCAGGCGCGCTACATCGATGAAGCGGAGCGCATTACGCAGTGGAAGCTGGAGGGGAGCGTTGATGGGGAAAAATGGTTTGTCATCGAGGACAAGTCCGACACCGAAACCGATCTTCCCCATGATCTGATCATACGCGAGGAAGGTATTGATGTCCGGTATCTACGCCTGAGCGATATGGCTGTGCCCTTTGAGCAGGCGCCGTGCGTCTCCGGTCTTCGTGTCTTTGGCCTGGGGGATGGCGAAAAGCCAGCCGAGCCGGTCTTTTCTGCTGCGCGAACGGGCGATCTGGACATGGTGGTACAGATCAGGGAACAGATGGACACTTTGGGATACAACATCCTCTTCGGTTCCTCGCCGGAGAAGTTATATCACAGCTATATGATTTTCAAGGCCGGCTCGCAGCGTGTCGGTGCGCTGATCAAGGGCCGTGAATACTATGTTCGTGTGGATGCTTTTAACGAAAACGGTATCACTAGGGGCAAGTGTGTGAAACTGTAAGGGGGGGGGAAGAAAATGGCATTTACGAAGGGATTTCTGATCGGCGCAGCGACCGCTGCCCATCAGGTTGAGGGCAACAACAGAAACAGCGACTATTGGATTCAGGAGCATCTGCCGCACAGCAGCTTCATCGAGCCCAGCGGCGAAGCCTGTGACCATTACCACCGTTATGAAGAAGATATAAAGCTGATGGCAGCAGCCGGGCTGAATGCCTACCGCTTCTCTGTTGAGTGGGCACGCATTGAGCCCGAGGAAGGGCAGTTCGATGAGCGGGAGATTGAGCACTACCGTGACGTGATCCGCTGCTGTCGGGCGAACGGCATAGAACCCATTGTGACGCTGATGCACTTCACCTCCCCTGCATGGCTGATCCGCAAGGGCGGCTGGGAAGCGGAGAGCACTATCGGGTACTTCCGCCGATACGCCGCTTACGTTACCGAAAAGCTCGGCGCGGAGCTGAACTACATCTGTACGATCAACGAGGCTAACATGGGCCTGCAGTTAGCGGCGATCTCCAGGCGCTTCCGCCTGATGGCCGAGCAAGCGGCGAAGAGCGCGGACTCTGGCGCGAAGAAAGCTGAAGGTACCGTACAAGTAGGCATGAACTTTAAGAAAATGATGGAGAACATGAAATTCGCCGCCATCGAGAACAACCAGGCTTTCGGAACGCCACAGCCTCAGATCTTTGTAAGCTCCCGCACGCCCGAGGGCGACGCACTGGTCTTTCGCGCGCATCAGGCGGCGAAGGAAGCTATTAAGGCTCTGTACCCCGACATCAGGGTGGGCATTACGCTCTCCCTGCATGATCTGCAGGCGATGCCGGGAGGGGAGAGCTATGCCGAGGCTGCCTGGGACGAGGAGTTCAGGCACTACCTGCCGTTTATCGCAGACGACGACTTTCTCGGCGTGCAGAATTATACCCGCACGCAGTACGGTCCCGCCGGACAGCTGCCCTGCCCCGAGGGAGCAGAACTGACCCAGATGGACTACGAGTTCTATCCCGAGGCTCTGGAGCATGTGATCCGTCGTGTTGCCGAGGACTTTAAAGGGGATCTGATCGTCACGGAGAACGGGGTTGCTGTCTCGGACGATTCGCGCCGGGTGGAATTTATCCGTCGGGCGCTTGCGGGTGTTGAGAGCTGCGTCAAAGACGGCATCCCCCTCAAGGGCTATATGTACTGGAGCCTGCTGGATAATTTCGAGTGGCAGAAGGGATTTTCCATGACCTTCGGACTGATCGCCGTCGACCGCACCACACAGACGCGCACGCCAAAGGAGAGCCTCGCCTTCCTGGGGTCTTATAGAAAGTAAACGTCCATTCGATAAATCATTCTACAAACTGTATAAGCAACGGATTGCCCGGTTTGGCTGCGGCCTGTATGGCGTTAAGAGCATACAAGGAAACGAGACTGTCCGGTGAAATATAAAGTGGTATCGAATACGTGTGTCTTCAAAAATAAGGAGGAGATTCCATGTCGATGCAAATGGCCGTTCATATGGATGATCCGCCCTGGGACATCTTCGGTCTGCCGCGACTTCTGGTAGATGAGGCGAGCATAGACCGTTTTCTTAAATCGGGTGTTTCGTGTCCTCGGCCCTGACGCAGGCATCGATTCGATCGGCGATGCGCCGTCTATCAAGGAACTCGCGGCCTTTCTTGGTGCACTGGACGATACAGGGGAACTGCCCAGAACGATCCTGTATTCTCTCAATCCCAACGACAATGCCGCCCTTGTGACTGTAATGGGCGCCTTTCAGACAAGCGGGGGTGTCAGCAAGGTCCAGAACGGAAGCGCCTGGTGGTTCAACGACCATAAGCAGGGCATGATCAATCAGCTTACGACTCTCGCCGCAGACGGCTATCTTGCGGGATTCATCGGTATGCTGACTGACTCGCGCAGCTTCCTCAGCTACGCCCGGCACGAGTACTTTCGACGCATCCTCTGCGATCTGATCGGCGGCTGGGTGGAAAACGGCGAGTTTCCAAATGATGAAAAGGCCCTTTTGTCCATTGTAGAAGGTATTTGCTTCCGGAATGCGGAGAGGTACTTCGATTTGTAATAGAGACCCGGCCCTTTCAGTATCAATGCTTTTGCTGTTGAACTGTTCCGTTTCCGGCAAAAAGAATAAAAAATACAGAGATAACAGAAAGAAGCCAGAGGCTCGGACAGCAAGTACTTGCGCTGTCCGAGCCTCTTTATTACGCGAGCGTCGCGATAGCGAGATAAACTCGCGCAGCGTGTTTTATCTCGTTTGATATCATATTTTGCGTTGAGAACGTATGTGTCTGCCGTTACTGCCTGACAATTGATGCAAGAAGAATTATATATGCAGGAGAATATTTGGCTTTTAACCCATAATACGTTACAATTAAAAAATAATTTTTAATAACAATTATATTACAGTACGGGAGATGTTGAATGATTAGACCGATAGTTAAAGATGTATTTTTCCTCGGACAGAAATCTGAGGCAGCAACGAGGCAGGATCTGTCCGTCGGACAGGATCTCATGGATACCCTGCAGGCGAACCAGGATCACTGCGTCGGCATGGCGGCAAATATGATTGGTGTAAAGAAAAGAATCATCATTGTCAACATGGGCTTCATGAATGTCGTGATGTATAACCCTGTCATTGTGAAAAAAGACACACCGTATGAGACGGAAGAAGGCTGTCTGTCACTGCCCGGTGTCCGGAAGACCACGCGGTATCAGAATATCGAAGTCGAATACTATGACAGCAGCTGGAAGAGGCGCCGTCAGAGCTGTTCCGGATGGACGGCACAGATCATCCAGCATGAGTGCGACCATCTCGCGGGGGTTATTATATGAGTGCGCCGGAATCATGGAAAGCGGCTTATCGCGAGCTGCTTGAGACAATCATCCATATGGGCTACCCGGAAGAATTCGGCAAGGCAATCGCGAAGAATCTCGGATCGGAAAAGACCATGCGCCGCATGACGGCATATCTGTATGCCGCAAAGCCGCGGACAGCGGAGGAAATCGCTGATGAGATGCTGGCAATCATGAGCGACCGTGAGCGGTGGATCGCGAAGAAAGAGGCGGAGACAGCCAACGCCAGATATAATGAGTTTCTTAACTATGGATTCGGTGAAGGTGACGAAGATGATTGATTGCATGTGATGCCGCTGCATTCTCGTGATTTTTGATAATATGAAGTGACCTTACATTTGTAGCCGTGTGGTGAGCCGCGAAGAAATCCGGGAAAATGATTACAATCTGAAGTGAGATGTTGGTTTTCTTGAAAATACTTGTTGCGTTCACTGGAATATGTTAGAATGTTTTCCATTAGCGACTGCAAGTGCGGAGAATTCCGAAAAGGAAAACAGGTGAGAATCCTGTACTGTCCCGCAACTGTAATTGGTTTTTTGTGCCAGAATGCCACTGGGCCGGGTGCCTGGGAAGGCGGTACAGAATATGGCCATAAGTCAGGAAGCCTGCTTGCAGTTTGTAAATAACGGTTACGGCAGATAATGTTATTACAAAAAGAACTTGTGAGACAAAACACCGGGGCAGAGAATCCGGTTTGTTTTTGATTGCTGTTTTGTGCCGTTTTCGTTGGAAAACGGTTTTTTTTATGCCGTAATTATACTCTTCAATCAAATCATCATATTTCCAGTTAGAAAGGAATCAAGGAAATGAAAAACAAAGTATGGAAACAGATTGTGGCTGTCATGCTGTCATCCGGTCTGGCATTAGGGATTGCCGGATGCGGAGGAGGCTCCTCTTCGGGAGATTCCGGACAAAGTGCCGCATCCTCTTCTGTGGCAGCGAATGTCACTTCAGCTTCCAAGGAACAGGAGGTAGGATCTTCAGAAAACGCTGTTTCCGGATCCCAGGTATCGGAACAGGAGACCGTTGTTACGTCATCTTCTGCGGAAGCAACATCCAAACACACGCAGTATCCTGTAACAATTAAGACATATGGTTCGGACGGAAAGGCGATCGAAACCACCTACGAGAAAGCACCGGAGAAGGTTCTGGCCGTCTATCAGGGCAGTATAGAAACACTGCTTGCTCTGGGACTTCAGGATCACATCGTAGCGGCTGCGGGACTGGACAATGCCGTTCCGGACAGCATGAAAGCCGCCTTTGACAGTCTGAATTACCTGGATGAGTTCACTCCTTCCAAAGAAACGGTTACGATGCTGGAACCGGATATGATTTTGTCCTGGGGGTCTCTGTTCCAGGAAAAAACACTGGGCGATACGATGGACTGGATCAACAAGGGAACCAATGTTTACATCAATTCCAATACTGCCCGTAATGACAGCCCCCGGACACTGGAAAATGAGTATCAGGACATCCTCAACCTTGGAATTATTTTTGATGTTCAGGACAGGGCAGAAGCTATCGTTAATAAAATGAAAAGTACAATAGCAGATGTGCTTGCTCAGGCAGGGAGCCAGCAGGAAAAGCCTTCGGTTATGATTCTGGAATCCAATGACGATACATTCACCAATTACGGGGCGGATTCGCTTGGAGGCGACATGGTGACGCAGCTGGGGGCAGAGCTGGCAAATCCGGATGCATCTGAAGTGGGAAAGGAAGATATCATCGCAGCCGATCCGGATGTTATTTTTGTTGTGTATATGCCATATTCCGGAGATGATCCGCAGACAATCCAGGATGAGAAGCTGGCGGTCTTCAATGATGATAAGACTTTTCAGAGCCTGTCCGCGGTGAAGAATGGACGGGTTGTTCCGATAATGCTGAGCGAGATGTACGCTGCGGCAACCAGGACACAGGATGGAATTGAAACCTTTGCCAAGGGCCTTTATCCCGATGCCGGATTCAGTTTTTAAGCAGGTGACAGGAACGTGCGTAAGAGAAAAAAAAGAGATACAGAACAGCATCCGGTTTCAGCTGCGGCATATGGAATGACGGTTCTTATTCTTGCCGTGCTGCTGGCCGCTTCTGTCCTGATATCCATTACTTTCGGTAATGCCGATATTTCAGTTGCCGATGTATATAAGGTGGTATTACGGGAGCTTTTTCACATCCGGAAATTTGATGCCTACCATACAGGAGCCGTTCACGATGTTGTATGGCTGATCCGCTTTCCCCGCGTCATGCTTGCCATTGCCGTGGGGATGGCGCTTTCTGTCTGTGGCGCGGTCATGCAGGCGATTGTAAAAAATCCCCTGGCGGATCCCTATGTGCTTGGTATATCCTCAGGCGCTGAGATGGGAGCCACGCTGGCAATCCTTTTTGGAGCCGGATCTTTTTTCGGAGCCGGAGCGGTAGGAGCTATGGCTTTTTTAGGAGCCATGCTGACTTCTTTTGCCGTTTTATTTATCGCGAATACAGGCGGTCCGTCCAATGCAGGGAAAATGATTCTGGCCGGTATGGCAGTCAGTGCAGTCTGCTCCGCCTTCTCCAGCTTTTTTATCTATCTTGCTAATAACAAGGATGCTACGGCACAAATTACGTTCTGGATGATGGGAAGTCTGGGAGGCGCCAGCTGGTCTGATGTACCCGGGATTCTTCCGATTGTGCTTGCCGGAGTCATTGTATTCTGGACACAATCCAGAAATCTGAATCTGATGCTTCTGGGAGACGAGACGTCGATTACTCTTGGAACAAATCTTCAGAAAATCCGGAGCTGGTATATGGTTCTGGCTTCTCTGATGATAGGTATTGCGGTGTATTCCGCGGGAACCATCGGGTTTGTGGGATTGATTGTACCACATGTGGTACGGATGTTTTTCGGCACAGACCACAGGAGACTGATTCCGGTGACGGCACTGGTCGGCGCTGTTTTTCTGATCTGGGCAGATGTGGCATGCCGGGTGATCCTTCCAAATTCTGAAATGCCGATTGGAATATTGATTTCCATGATCGGAGCGCCGTGCTTTATTTATCTGATGGCGAGCAAATCCTATGGTTTTGGAGGCAGTCAGTAATGGATGTAAGCGTAAAAGATATCGGGCTTTCCTACGGAGTCAGAGAAATCCTTAGTTCTGTCAGTTTTAAAGCGGAAAACCAGGAGTTCATCGGACTGATCGGACCCAACGGAAGCGGAAAATCTACTCTGCTGAAATGTATTTACCGGGTTTTGAAACCAGATCAGGGGGCTGTTTATATCAATCAGAAGGATATCGCGCACCTGTCCTATAAACAGTCTGCCCGTGAAATGGCTGTGGTGGCACAGCATAATTATTATAACTTTGATTTTTCTGTCACGCAGGTAGTCCTGATGGGAAGAGCACCGCATAAATCTGCCTTTGAGAGAGATAACGCGGAGGATTATCGGATTGTGAGGGAAGCGTTAGAAAAGGTAAATATGCTTTCTATGGCGGACAGAAGTTTTTCCACTCTTTCTGGAGGAGAACAGCAGAGAGTGATTCTTGCCAGGGCACTGGCGCAGAAAACGCCGTGCCTCATCCTGGACGAGCCGACCAACCATCTGGACATTACCTATCAACTGGAGCTTTTGGATATTGTTAAAAGCCTGAATATTACTGTCATCTCCGCGATTCATGACCTGAATATGGCAGCCATGTTCTGCGACAGACTTTATGTTCTGCGTAACGGACAGATCCTGGCCAGCGGAACGCCGGAAGAAGTACTCACGACACAAATGATCAGGGAAGTCTATCATGTAGAAAGCCAGATTGTCTACGATGCTGACGGGCATATGCATATCATATATCTGCGTTCCTGATGAACATTGATCCCGTTTTTTCCAGCCTTCTCGGGCTGGATTTTTATTTACGCGAACAGTGAGCCGCAGCCGAATGCGAAGTATTCGTGTGCGGCGAGCGTCGTGATAGAATCATGGAAAGCGGCTTATCGCGAGCTGCCTGAGACAATCATTCATATGGGATACCCGGAAGAATTCGGCAAGGCGATTGCAAAGAATCTCGGATCGGAAAAGACCATGCGCCGCATGACGGCATATCTGTATGCCGCAAAGCCGCGGACAGCGGAGGAAATCGCTGATGAGATGCTGGCAATCATGAGCGACCGTGAGCGGTGGATCGCGAAGAAAGAGGCGGAGACAGCCAACGCGAGATATAATGAGTTCCTTAACTATGGACTCGGTGAAGGTGACGAAGATGATTGATTGCATGTGATGCCGCTGCACAATATGAAATTTATTCCGATGAATCTTTTGGACGAAGGGGCAATTTCTGCCACGGATCTTGACGGATTCAGTGAGGAATTGAGGGGTGCGTTGCTCACTTATATAGAACTCAGAGACCGCAGAAAAAAGTGAGAGGGTATTGCCATTTGTTAATGTGTAGCAGCAGAGAAAAAGGGTGCAAGGTCAAAAATAAGAGTACAGGGCTTTAGACGATTATACAGTGGGAATCAGCATGCAGACCGTTCCGTTACCGTATTGCCGGAAGTTGTGCCGCCGAAGTAGTAGCGAAAGCCGGAGCCGTTCGTTGAATCCCTGGGCTTATCTCTTGTAAATAGCTTCAAAAATACTCTCATCTGATTTCTCCTAAAAATGACATAAGAAAAGCACCGATCCGTGATATGGATTGGTGCTGGTAAAAGTTCTTATTCGTTATCATTTGTGGCATTCAGTATAATATCAAGCATTTGCCTTGGAGTTACTATATATGGTTTTATAGGAAAATGCTTGATATTTCCGGTTACGAGATATGCATCTTCATCTTTTCTGGCCTGCATCGTAACTTCGTAGAACACTCTGTCTTTCGAATCCGGAAGATCAATATCCAGGTGTTCTTCAGAAATATCCAGTGCATGAGAAACAAACTCATCGATGATATCTTGGACAATTTTCTCTGTAAGATGAAACTTCGGTCGTAAAAGAACAGAACGGTATTCTTCAAGAATTTCTTTATTTACCAGAGGAACAATTACGTCATTGAACGTCAGGTTTACTATGCTTCCGGGGACGGATTTCCATTTTAGTGCTGCGGAAACCAGAACGTTGGTATCAATCACTGCAAAATATTTCACAGACACCTCACTTTCTGGCTTCTGCTATTTCGGCATTGATTTCATCAAGCGTCATATCCGAGATACCATTTTCTTCCGCAATCCGGCTGGCACGCTTCATAGCAGAGACGCCCTTGTTTTCAGATGCCTCATCAATTTTCATGCTGAAAGGGATGCCCCGATCTCTGACCAGTCTGGAGACACACATTCTCAGATAGGATGGCATGTCCAGACCCAGCTGATCTAAAATTTGAGTTGCCTCGGTTCGCTCGGTTTCGTCTGTACGGAATTGAACAAGTGTGTTTGCCATAAGAACACCTCCTTTTCTGATTTCATACTAGCACAAAGCAAATACAAATGCAATCATATGATTACAAAAATAGAATTCCTCGGTCATCGTAAAACGATTCGCCGCTGTCATTTCCGCAGCGGATCGCCCGGTCAAGCCCCATGATCATGGCGACCGCGCCGTCGATTTTCTCCGTTGATTTCTCCTTATCAGCCTTGATGTTTCCTGCAGGGTCACGGCGGATGAAGATGTTATCCATCATCAAGCGGAGCACCGGACGGCCTGCTTCACCTATTGATTAAGTCTCAGCTGCCGGAAGGCGTTCTCCTCGCCGGGGGTCTGCTTTGCTGTCTTGCTCATAATGGATATGCCCAGACAGATCCGGATGGAGCATCTGAAGAATGATATCGGAGTATGTAAAAGAACAAAAAAGGTACACGCAGGCGGAACTTGCCCATATTTTACATTGCTCCGAAGAAAAAACCGTGCCAGTCATACGCAGACTCAAGCAGTTCGGCGTGTTGAAGAGCGTAAAAGCATCCGAATTTCAGAAGAACATGTCGGATCTTCTGGAGGAAGATGTTGAAGTAGCCGATGTTGAGGTTGACGACAGTACATATCTGTATGTCTTTACGTTCGTCGGTGTAATAATGGTCGGAGACCGTGTTCTCAAATGCTATCCGAAATACATTTTCTCTAACGGACAGTCGCTTGCCGAGATGAAGCAGGTAATGCGTGTAATCTCAAAATACAACCGCTCCGAAGAGCAGATTATAAATCTTTTTAATGGTGATGCCGAGAGCAGAAGCTTCAATCTTCTGGCTGTGATTCTGTTTCTGCTGAATGATTATTATGAATATGGTCTTTACAGCAACAATGAGAATGTTATCGAGGTTAATGGCGAGGGAAATATTCTCTGGGGAAGAACGATTGATGAATGCTTTCCGGTTATAAGCAACGGACGGCCATATTACATGGAATTATTCACAAGGCGGACAGTGAATGATGAAACAGACTACTTTCACCGGCTGCATCAGGCGGTGCTGACGGAGTGTTCAAAACAGCTGAAGGAAGCGCAGCTGACAGAGCTTTTTGATATTGAACCTCTTGAACTTACAGATGATGAAGTGTCCGATTTTGGAGATACGGATTATATTCTCGACCGTATCATCAGCGAGCTTTCTGTGCAGTTCAATACTCGCAAACAGATTCTGCTGAAAACGATGTATGCATATATTGCTGCAGACAGGCGTGTTGCGGAAATGGATGATGGTGTCAGCTTGTTCGGAACGAACTCATTCAATCTCGTGTGGGAAAAGGTATGCGCGGCGGTTTTCAACAATATGCTGCAGGCAGAACTAAGGAATCTCCCATTGCCTTTACCACTGGATGAAGACTATAAGCCGCTAGCCAGAAAGAAACTCATTGAAATTATAGAGAAGCCAGTATGGACCGCGGCACAGGCTTCCGGAGATGTATACAGTCATACTGCAAGTGATACCCTGATACCTGATCTCATTACGATTTCCGAAGACTGCTTTATCATATTTGATGCTAAATACTATAACCTTTATATGGAAAAAGATGCTCTGCGGGGACAGCCTGGAATTGAGTCAATAACGAAACAGTATCTTTACCAGCTTGCATACAAGGACTTTATGCAGAAACACGGATTAACGAAGGTGAGAAACTGCTTCCTTTTTCCGACAGAAAAAGATGAATATATAGACAAGGGATATGCAGAACTTAGAATGCTCCATGCGCTTGGGCTTGAAAATATAGCTGTCCGTCTTCTGCCGGCTCACAAGGTGTTTGATTGCTATCTTTCGGAAACAACGATAGATATAGAGGTTTTGAATTTGGAAAATTAAAGCAGCATTTAATCGGATTGACAAACCCGACAAACAGATTCAACATTAATTGACTAAAATAGCGTTTTAGCATATTTTAATTTACAAGTTCTAATTTAAACGGTGCATAACTTTACAAAAGACGACTGACATGGTAAAATACTTTATGTCAGTCGGCTTTTAATGCGTCGTGACATACTATGATTCACTTTTCAATGCACAAAGATTTATGATTCGGAGGTCATTATGTCGGGATCTTTCAATTTTAGCAATATGGACAAGCTGTTCGAGAAAATTACTGCGGCTGTAGTAAAGGGTGTAGGTCCTGACATCCGCGACTATCTTGCAGACAATCCAGACGAGACGCATAACGCGCTGAAGCTGGTACGTGGGGACAAGATTAACACTAATCTCAGAAACTTTGTAGCTTCGGATACAGTTGAGCTGAAAACTTTCAAGAGATATGCCTGGGAAGGCCGGATTCTTATTGACCGCGAACATAAGGTGACTATTGCCATCTGTACTAAGCAAACATTTGATGCTATTCCGAGAAAAAAGGATCGGACAAGTCCGCATTATCAGATGACTATTGCTAATGTCGAGAATGCGGATGTGGAGCCGATCTATGAGCAGATGACTCTTTTCCCTGGGATGTCACAATTCAGCAGTGATGTGTATGCCGATGATTTTAAGACTATCATGGGGGAAGATGTCCTTGCCGAAGACGGTTATAAGCATCTGGTAGTAGTTTATGAGACATCTGGCTCAGATGTTACATATATCGCCGCAAAATTGATTGACAGAAATCTTGCTACCGCTAAGGAATATTCGCTTGGCAGATTCCTGAAACCTGACTTTGGCGATCTGACTGCAGAGTTCAACGATGAAGAAACAATACAGAATGATGTACGCAGCCTTGTGACAGTGAAGGCTCCAAAGCAGAAAACCAATGTTACTCCAAAACAGGACGGGCTTGTTACGGCAAAAGGACAGGAGGAAAAACGGGCTTAAGCTGCCCGTTTGATGAATATGAATATAATGAAATTTAACGGTCAGCGTCTACGCGACGCACTGCAGTTTCGGGGAAAGAAAATGGCGGATCTTTCCAGGGAAACCGGCATAAGCAGGCAGTCACTGTCACTATATGCAAACGAAGAAAATGTGCCGCCTTATGAGAATGTTCAGAAAATTGCCAAGAATCTTGATTTTCCGTCAGAATATTTCCTGTCAGAAGACAAATGCACAACAGTAACGACTAATACGTATTTCAGGTCTCAGGCTGCTGCAAAAAAGAAAGAACAGAATGCGCAGGAGAAGAAGCTTGAATACACAGCAAAAATGTATGAAATTTTACTGAATTATGTGGATTTTCCCGCTCTTCATCTCACTCTTCCCATGGGAATATATGCTGATGCTGACGACGTTGTCAATGCTGAACCGGAGGAGATGCAGGAGAAAATAGAAAAGCTGACACTATCGTTAAGAAAGGCCTGGGGAGTTGGAAACGGTCCGATTGAAAATATGCAGTTTCTTCTGGAATCCAACGGCATTGTTGTGACTGGATTCCGTAATGTTGACGATAAAATCGACGCTTTCAGTCAGAAGGTGCATGTGAAGAACGGGGATTCTGTGTACATTGTTGCTCTTGCACTTGGGAAAAAGCCAAGAGAAAGGCTCCGCTTTGATATGGCACATGAACTCGGCCATATTATGATGCACAATTGGGATGAGAGCAATGAAGATTTGAATCGTGAAGAATTCAATGCTATTGAACGGCAGGCTAATATGTTTGCAAGCGCGTTCCTGCTTCCGAGAGAATCATTCGGAAAAATGGTAAGCCCATATGCCACGAATATAGAATTCTATCGTTCACTCAAGAAGAAATGGGGTGTTTCGATGCAGGCAATGATGTACAGGGCAAGGCAGCTTGATATTATCAGCGTAAATCAGTTTCAGTACATGATGCGCCAGATTTCACAGAAAGGCTGGAGAACACACGAACCGGGTGATGTTCCGGGGAATCTTAACAGTACTATTTTCCAAGGTGCAATAGATGTGCTTTTTGATGGCGGATACTTGAACGCAAGAGAGCTTGTCAGAGCTTTCCGTGATGCGGGTATATGGTTGAATACGCGGGATATGGAAGATCTGATGGGATTAAAGCCCGGAACTCTTGACGCTGGTCCGAAGATTCTTTCTATTAAGCCGAGAATTGAACCTAAATAAAGCAATACGGGAGGTGCAATAAGTGAATCAGAAAGCTATTCATGTTGGATGCCCATGTTGTAATAATAAGCGGTTGTTTGATTTGTCACCAGACACAAAAGGCGAGATGGAAATCAAATGCCCGTGGTGCGGAAAAGTCATTTCAATTTCTGTTCAGAACGAAGAAGTGTATGCAGAACAGATAATGTTTAAAGCAATAAGTTAGAAAAGTTCGAAGTCCGGACTCAAAAAGGCGGAGCCTGAGATATTCGTCAGGCCCCGGATTTCGTACTTTTCTTTTGAACCAAGTCACGCGTCACATTATGCGGTTTTAATGTGTCCCGACACACTCTAATTCAGGATGAAAATGAACTTTGAAAGAGAGATGCAGGCAACATTCAGAAAAGACAGGCACGCCTTTAAGGCCGTCCTGTCCGGGCGGCCTGGATGACCAGATATTCAGCACACCGCGCTTAGAGACTCCCTGAGATGGGCGGCAGCATGACTGCGGGCATACCTCTGGGAAGGCGGATCATATGTCCGGAGCATTCCGGGCACGTGCAGATGTCTTTATGATACAGTGCCATCATCAGCTGCTCTGTATTCATTGTGCGGTAGGGATTTCCCGGAAAGACCGTTCCTGATCTTTTTTTATAGTATGGAGGCTGACAGATGGAAAAAGAAGCAAACTGGCCGGGGCCGGAGGGGCTTATTCCGGCGCTGCCAAAAGATGCATCGAACGCAAGCTGGCACACAAGGCATTTTTTGGATGAAATTCTCATAGAAGAGCGCATTATCGGAACGCATACGGCAGATATCTCGATGATGCTTTGGGGGCGGAAATTTACATCTCCGATCATGATGCCGGCATTTTCGCATTTAAACAAGGCAGGGCTCGATCACCGGCCAATGGAAGAGTATGCGCAGGCGGCAAAGGATCTGGGACTCGTCAACTGGGTCGGCATGGAGTCCGACGCGGATTATGCGGACATTGCCGCAGTCGGCGCTGATACAATTCGCATCATCAAGCCTTTTGCCGATCATGAAAAGATCAGGAGACAGATGGCCTTCGCGGTGAAACATCAGGCATTTGCGGTTGGCATTGATATCGATCACAGCATCGGAAATGATGGAAATGTAGATGTGGTCGATGGCGAAAAAATGGGCACACTGACGGATCAGGATATGGAAGGATTTGCAGAGACTGCACATGAATTGGGAGTTCCGTTTGTTGCCAAGGGAGTCCTCAGCATAAAGGATGCCGCCATCTGTGAGAAGGCAGGCGTGGATGCAATCGTAGTCAGTCATCATCACGGCAGACTGCCATTTGCCGTACCGCCGGCGATGATACTTCCTGATATCAGGAAAGTCTCAGGGAAAATGAAGATTTTCGCGGACTGTTCCGTGGATGATGGAAGAGATGCATACAAACTCATGGCGCTGGGAGCTGATGCTGTTTCGACCGGGCGTGCCATCCTGCCGGGGCTGCTGAAAAACGGGACACCGGCTGTGAGGGAAAAGCTGCAGCAGATGAACAGACAGCTGAAAGAGCTGATGGGGTATACCGGTGTGGCAGCGCTGGGTGCATTTGATCCAACGGTACTCTGGTACCACGGAAGACACCTCCTTGCATGTTTGGAAAAATCGGAGTTTTAGATATTTTCCGAGGGCATTTGCCTGGAACATGTTTGCCGCTGCTCCGTTTACGCTCTTCAGAACAATGAATATCGATACCTCACATAGCCCCGCTGTGACGAAAATCACTTCGGGGCTTCTGGAAAAGGTGTATGAAAATTTAACCGGTAAAAATTACCATATGCCTGAAGGAGGAAGGAGGCAATTTTCTGCGTATGGCTTTATATGCGATTGGAGATCTGCATCTTCATTTTCAGTCTGAGCTGAAGGCGCCCGGACAGCTGCATGACCGTGTATGGAAGAAGCACGAGGAAAAATTCAAAAAAAACTGCACACAGCTGATGACGGACGAGGATACGCTTGTTCTGGTCGGAGATCACAGCTGGGGAAAGAATCTTGCGCAATGTGAAGAGGATCTTCAGTATATCTGTGATCTTCCCGGCCGCAAGATCCTGACCCGCGGCAATCACGATATGTTCTGGGATGCAAAGAAAACCGGGCAGCTGAATGAAAGATATCAGCCACAGCTTGCCTTTCTTCAGGATAATTATGAGACGTACCGGGACTATGCGCTTGTCGGGACAAAGGGATTCACTTTTGAAGGACCCTTTTATGTGGACCGCCGCGGGAGAATCGCGGGATGGGACGAGGAGGCGGAGGAGCATGCGAAAAAGCTGGTGGACCGGGAGCTGAAGCGTCTGAGAAAATCCTTTGAGCTGGCGAAAGAAGACGGCTACCGGAAGTTTATCATGTTCCTCCATTATCCGCCGACAAATATTCTGGAGGAACGAAGCGGATTTACGGATATGGCGGAAGAATATGGCGCGGAGCAGGTGATTTACGCGCACTGTCATGGGGAGAGCCGGTTCCATGACAGCATACAGGGAGAATATCGCGGGAGGCAGTATCATCTGGTGTCAGGGGATTTTCTGCGGTGGAAGCCGTGGAAGGTGATGGACTAAACCTGGATCCTGTCTGCGTTTTCGAAGAGCTTATATATGCCCCGCAAGCGGTGCACTACATATTGTATAAGCTACGGATTGCTCCGTGCTTCGCACTCCCGCAATCCAACAGGCATTCGCACTTCCGCGCCGCTTACGCGTCACTTCGTGCTCATACCTGTTGCCTTCGAAATCGCATCCAGTCTCTTACGCGCGCTTCGCGTGCGACGATCCTGTCTGCGTTTTCGAAGAGCTTATACAATAAAACAAACATGCGGAATAAGAAATCGTACTCACGGTATGAAAATTTGTGCCGGAGATGCGATTTCTTGTTTTTTTTTGCGGATAAAATCAGGTAGTTTGACAACATTTTCAAAAAAATATTGAATTTACCAGACAAGATACCTTGGCTATGATATAGGCATCAAGAGCATTGACACGGGGGTGTCAAAAATTTATTTCATTGTTCTTTCAAGGGAGGGAAAAAAATGAAAAGAAAAGTCGTAGCAACTATCATTGCCATGGTAATGGCCACAGGACTTGCGGCATGTGGATCTTCTGCGAGTTCAGCAACGTCGGCAAAATCAGAGTCATCTGAGGCATCTTCAGCATCTTCAGAAGAAGCGGCAGCGGCAGATTCTTCAGAGGATATGGAGGAACTGGCAAGTTCGATTTCCGCTGACGCGGGAAATACGGACGGAGACCTGATTACCGTAGGATTTTCTCAGGTAGGACATGAGTCAGACTGGCGTACCGCTTCGACGAATTCCGTCAAGGAAGCCTTCTCTGAGGCAAATGGCTTTGATCTTCAGTTTGTTGACTGCGACAATGACTCCGAGGCACAGCTTGAGTCGGTCAGAAACTTCATTCAGCAGCAGGTTGATTACATCATTATTGACCCGATTGTCGCAACCGGATGGGACACTGTTCTGACAGAGGCTCAGGATGCAGATATTCCGGTTATCGTCATTGACCGTACGATCGATGATTCCGATAAATATACAGCATGGATCGGAACAGAGACGAAGAACGAAGGCCTTGCGGCAGGAGCATGGCTGAAGGCTTATGCAGAGGCAAAGGGTCTTAAGGATCTCAATATCCTTGTTATCTCCGGAACAACCGGATCTTCAGCACAGATCGGACGAAGCGAGGGCTTTGATCAGTATGTAGAATCTGAGGGATGGAACAAGCTGGATGAGCAGACCGGAGATTTCACACAGGACGGCGGCCAGAAGGTTATGGAGTCCTACTGCAAGTCCTACGAAGGAAAGTTCAATGTTGTAGTATGTCAGAATGATAACGAGGCGTTCGGCGCTGTAGATGCGATGAAAGCAGCAGGTGTTTCCTACGGTGTTGACGGTGATGTCATTGTCATCTCGTTTGATGCATGCAAGGCAGGACTTCAGATGGTTCTTGACGGCGATATCAACGCAGACTTCCAGTGCAACCCGCTGCAGGGACCTGACTGCGCAAAGATCGTATCTGAGCTTGCAGCAGGCAAAGATGTTCCGGAAAAGACCTACATGGCTGAGCCGTGGTACGCACATGATGATACGGTTAAGAGTGTAAGTTACACCAACGCAGCAGGCAAGGATGTCACAGAGGATATCATTGTAGTTGATCAGAGCATCGTAGATGCAGGATACTGATGGTCAGACGTACGGACTTTAAGAAGTCCGGCAGTTGCACCAGCTGAATTCTGGAAGGGCTGTCGCTTTTCGAGCAGCAGCCCTTTTGCGTGGAATGACATGCCATCATATCCTTTGTGTGCATGACGCGCGCGAGACAGGACTTCAGGCTGGCGGAAATCCCTTCTGCAATCGCGTTTGTGTGCATGACGCGCGTGACGAAAGGGATCAGCCGGAAGACAATTGCATCGGGATAACAATTGGGATAACAGGAGAGCGGATCACTATGGAAGAAAATGTTCTTGTGGAAATGAAGAACATCGTCAAAACCTTTCCGGGCGTTGTAGCACTTGATCATGCCTCGCTTACGCTGCGGAGCGGAGAAATCCATGCGCTGATGGGAGAAAACGGCGCCGGCAAGTCTACAATTATCAAGTGCCTGACAGGTGTGTATGAAAGGGACAGCGGCGATGTGTATGTGAAAGGCGTCGAAGGCAATGTTCACTGCCATTCGACGATGGATGCCCAGAAGATCGGTATCGCGACAGTATATCAGGAAGTCAATCTCTGTCCGAATCTTTCTGTTGCAGAAAATCTTTATATCGGACGTGAGCCGAGAACAAAGCTGAATACCATCGACTGGCGGACAATGAACCGTAAGGCGAAGAATCTTATGGAACGCATGAAGATCGAGGTAGACGTAACCAGAACGCTGGAAAACTATTCCATTGCCATTCAGCAGATGGTTGCGATTGTCCGTGCGGTCGACATGGACGCAAAGGTTTTGATTCTCGATGAGCCGACCTCATCTCTCGATGACCACGAGGTGGAAAAACTGTTTGATATGATGCGTACGCTGAAGAAAAAAGGTGTTGGCATCATATTTGTCACACATTTTCTGGAGCAGGTTTATGAGGTGTGCGACAGAATCACCGTTATGAGAAACGGCGGATTTGTCGGGGATTACTCGGTGGCTGAACTGCCGAGGGTAAAGCTCGTGGCCGCGATGCTGGGCAAGGACTTTGATGATCTCGCCTCCATCCGCAAGGAAGGAGAACATACTGTCTCGGATGAAATCCTCTATAAGGCGGAGAATCTGAGTCATCGCGGGACAATCAAGCCGTTTGATTTTTCAATTCGAAAAGGAGAGGTTGTCGGGCTGGCAGGGCTTCTCGGGAGCGGACGAAGCGAGCTGGTGCGGTGCATCTACGGAATAGACAACTCACAGACCGGATATGCGGAGATGGATGGGAAGACCCTGAAGATCCATACGCCGCTGGACTCTATTCGGGCGGGTATGGGCTATCTGCCGGATGATCGAAAGCTGGATGGCTGCATCGCCGGCCTGTCGATCCGTGAAAATATCTGTATCGCACTGCAGGCAAGGGCAGGAGTGTTTCACCGGATTCCGACGGCGAAGCAGAATGAGATTGCAGACAAATATATCAAGATGCTTCAGATCAAAACAGCCTCCCGTGAAACGCTGATCAGTCAGCTCTCGGGCGGCAATCAGCAGAAGGTGATTCTGGCGCGCTGGCTGGCGACGAATCCGAAGTTTCTGATTCTGGATGAGCCGACTAGAGGTATTGATATCGGTACAAAAACAGAGATTCAGAAGCTGGTTCTGCAGCTCGCTTCGCAGGGCATGAGCGTTATTTTTATTTCTTCGGAAATCGATGAAATGCTGCGAACCTGCTCCCGGATTCTGATTATGCGTGACGGTCACAAGGTAGGGGAACTGGATTCCAATGAAGTTGAACTGACGCAGGAGAGCGTCATGGGTGCGATCGCTGGAGGTGAAACGGAATGAATATCTGGAAAAAATTGAGAAAACATCCGCTCTTCATGCCGATCCTGATGCTGATCCTGGTGCTTTTGATCAACCTGTTCAAGGATCCGTCTTTTTTTGCGATAGCAATCAAGAACGGCGTGCTGTACGGAAGATTGATTGATGTGCTGAACCGCGGAAGTGAAATCGCTATTCTTGCAGTAGGACAGACGCTCGTTGTCGCTGTTTCCGCCGGAACCGATATCTCGGTCGGATCAGTTATGTCACTGGCGGCCTGCGGAGGCTGCATGGTGCTGGCAGGTTACGGAAATACCTCGGTTACGGGTATTGTGGCCCCGATTGCCGTAGGAATCATCGTTGGTATGCTGTTCGGCCTCGGAAGCGGCTGTGTCAACGGCGCGATGGTTGCCAAACTGAAGATTCAGCCGATGGTGGCGACTCTGATTCTGTTCACGGCTGCACGTGCTATTGGCCTGCTTCTGTGCAACAATCAGATTATCTATATCCGATATGAGCCGTATCAGTATCTGGGAAATTTCCTTCCGGGTGTTCCCATACCGACGCCGATCATCGTGACGATCATCGTGATTGCCGCAGCACAGCTGGTTCTCAGAAAAACAGCGCTGGAGACATATATTCAGTCAGTCGGCATCAACAGCCGGGCTTCAAGGATCTGCGGTATCAACTCGGATAAGATCTGCTTCATCTGTTATGCGATCTGCGGTCTCTGCGCAGGGGTTGCCGGTATGATTGCTTCTTCCAGAATTTATTCGGCGGATTCGAATAATATCGGCCTGAATAATGAGATGTATTCCATTCTGGCCGTCGCTCTCGGCGGGAACAGCCTTGCCGGCGGAAAATTTAATCTGGCGGGATCTATTGTCGGCGCCTACACAATCCAGGCCATTATGACGACGCTGCTTGCGATGGGCGTTTCTACAGACCAGTCTCCGGCGATTATGGCTGTGATCATTGTGATCATCGTTGTGATCCAGTCTCCGGTTTTCAAGGAATGGTCTGCGATGCGCAGGACAAAAAGAGCTGAGGCAGGAAAGGAGGCAGAATGATGGCTGGACAAATTCAGAGTGTGAGAAAGAAAAAGGCAATCAACAGCAACAATCTGCTTCTGTTTATTACGATACTATTGTTTATCGGCATGTACGCCATCGGATGCGTGATTTACGCAGGAAAAGGATTTACTCATTTTCAGACTTTTCTGAATCTGTTCATTACCAATGCCGGTCTGATCTGTGTGGCTTCCGGCATGACCTGTGTCATGCTTACGGGCGGTATCGATATCTCTGTCGGCTCCCTGATTGCGATGAATTGCATGATTCTTGCCGATGGTATGGCAAATAAGCATATGAATGCGGTTCTGCTTGTCGTACTGGTGATGATTGTCGGCGTGGTGTGGGGCTGTGTGCAGGGATTCCTGATCGGTTATCTGGATATTCAGCCGTTTATCGTAACGATGGCAGGCATGTTCTTCGGAAGAGGAATGACAGCCGTGATCAACACAGAACAGGTTCCGATTACGAAGGACGCAAGCAGCCTGTTTTACGGCTGGGCAAATGCGAAGATCCTGCTTCCATCCTTCCTGGGTTACATGGGGAAAAAGAAGATGATCGCGCCGTTCATCCGTCCTACGGTGATCATCGCGCTTGCCGTTGTGTTTGTTATCTTTTTTGTTCTGAAGTATACCAAGTTCGGGCGTGTGCTCTATGCGGTCGGAGGAAACGAGAGCAGTGCCAGGATGATGGGACTGAATGTCCGGAAGACGAAGATGGAGGCGTATATTCTTTCTTCTGTGCTCTGTTCCATTGGTTCCATTCTGTACTGTCTGAACACGATGACCGGTTCGGTGCAGCAGGCGAAGGGATTTGAGATGGATGCCATCGCTGCCGCGGTTATCGGCGGCACGCTGCTTACCGGAGGTTTCGGCAATGTATGGGGGACGCTGATTGGCGTAATGATCACAGGTACGATCAACTCCCTGGTCATGACGAACGGAAAGCTCCTGTCGAGCTGGGCGAACATCATGACGGCAGCGCTTCTCTGCGTTTTCATTCTGCTGCAGGCTATTTTTGCCTACATCAAGAGGCGAAGAGAAAATTGAGTGTGACAGCAGGTATATTGGAGATTCAGGCAGAGTTTTCCGCTCTGTCTGAATCTCTTTGTGATCTCGAATCAGAACGCAGTCAGAGTACCTTTGATATGTCCCGGATCCGTTGATCCGTTTATGGGGAGCAACGGATCCGGACGTGTTGTATAATAAACAGGTTCGAAGTGTGAGGGATTCGTTCATGATGTGCATATGGAAGCAAGACCATCACTGTTCCAAGGGGTGTTCGCTGACGGATTGGTTCATGATGTGCATATGGAAGCAAGACCATCATTGTTCCAAGGGGTGTTCGCTGTCGGATTCGTTCATAATGCATGTATGGTCGCGGGGATGACGACAGCTGCAGGATGTGTTTTAATAGAGGGAGTTTGTGCCGTACAGGAGGCGTGCGATATGCTGAAGGTATTTCTGGTGGAAGACGAGTATATTATCCGTGAGGCAATCCGAAAAACGATAAACTGGGAGCAGGAGGGATTTGAGCTGACCGGTGAGGCAGGTGACGGAGAAAAGGCATATCCGATGATCATGCAGAGCAGACCGGATATTCTGATCACCGATATCCGTATGCCGTTTATGGACGGACTGGAACTCTCCAGACTGGTGTGCAGCAGTCTTCCGCACACGAGAATCATCATTCTGAGTGGTTATGACGATTTTTCCTATGCAAGGGAAGCAATCAGTATCGGGGTGACGGAATATCTCTTGAAGCCGGTGACAGGCGCAAAGCTTCTGGAGACGATGAAAAAAATCGGGACCGATATTGCTGCGGAGCGGGAGAGGGAAAACTATCGCGCGATTTATGAAAAGGAACATGAGGAGCGTATCCGGCTGGAACGTTCTGCTTTCCTGAAAAATGTGATCAGCGGACGATATTCTATGACGCGCCTGATGGAAATGAGTCATGAGCTGGGTATCCGTCTTTCGGCAGCGTTCTATCAGATCATTCTGTTTCAGTGTCTGGTGAGCCAGGACAGGCGGGCTGGCCGAAGGAACAATCCGGGCGACGGTGTGATGGATATGCTGGATGCGCTGCGGGATGTTTTCTGCTGTGAGCAGGTGGGCGGATCTGTGTGCATACTGGTTACCGGATCGGATGCGGATTCGATGGGGCAGAACCGGGCTTCCGTGATGGAGACGATCAGACGGGGCATGGCGGATGCGGATGGATACATTTATTTTACTTCTACAGGACCGGTTGTAGAACATATCAGTGAGATTGCCGATTCCTATCATCTGGCCGGCCGGATGTTCGCGCAGCGCTTCCTGTATGATGAGGGGCGTGAATTTGTCTATGACAGGGATACGTCTTCGAGACAGCAGGGTTCTGAGAGCCGGGACAGCGGCCGGGGAAGTCTGTCGGACCGTGACGCTGTGGAGTTCTGGCAGATGGACAGGACATACATTCATAATTTTCTGGCAAGCGGAGACGTCGATGACATCGATGTATTCTGTGACACGATCGTGAAAAATATCGGGATCCGGAATCTTTCGTCTCTGCTTTTCCGTCAGTATATCATGATGGATGTATATCTCATCTGCGCCGGCTTTCTGGGAAACTGCGGGTGCACAAAGGATGAGATTGAGGAAGCCTGCGGCTCTTATTATTCGCAGGCGTTTTCGGCCTCCATGGAAGAGGCGGAAAGTCAGCTGAAGCAGTGCTTTTCGGCGACGCTGGCGCTCCGGGACAAGTATTCGGAAACACAGTCTCTTTCGCTTACGCAGGAAGCACAGAAATATATCAAGAAGCATTTTTGCGAGAACGACCTTTCACTGGGAAAGGTGGCAGGCGCAATCGGCGTTTCGTCAAATTATCTGAGCCATATGTTCAGCCAGAAGACAGGACATACCTTTATCGAGTATCTGACCGGATTGCGGATGGATCAGGCAAAAAAACTGATGAAGACCACGGACCTCACGAGCGCGGAGATCGGCACAAAGGTGGGATACAGCGATGCTCATTATTTCTATTATATTTTCAAGAAGACACTGGATATGACGCCGAAGGAGTATCGGAGCCGCGTGACAGAGGCTGAGGAGCAATGAACGCAAAACAGACGTATGCGCGGGATGGGCAGGGGAACAGGCAGAAGAGGGGGACTTTTGTGAAAACGGCGGAAGGCGTTACCGAGAAAAGAACCAGTATTTTACGCAGGATCTGGAGAATCATACTCGTTATTACGATCCCGCTGACGGCACTGTCCGTTGTCTGTCTGGTTCTGCTGAATATGATATACACCCGGTATGACAGAAGCGTACAGAACATTACGGCAGTCAACAGTTATAATCTCGACTGGGAGAAAAACATGAACAGTACCATGTATTATCTCATAGTGGAGGCCAATGACTGGGATAAGATCATTAAGGAGAAGAATGCGGATAATCCATATTATCTGATCGATGATATGCGAAGCCATTTCAAGAGCCTCTCCGCCGACAATGATGATTCAGAAGTTGAGAATAATCTGGATATGATTTTTCGTGTTCTTGATAATCTGGAAAAATGCGTCGATGAGGTTGCGGACAATATCCGTGAGGGAGGTCATTATGACGACAATATTGAGATTCTGAAGACGGATATTTATGTCATGACAGATATGATTCAGGAGAATATCCAGAAGTATATCTATCGGGAAGCGGTGCTTATGGAGCAGTCCCGCGAGAAAATTGCACGCAGCGTGCGTGTGCTTACCTGGATCATCGTCGTGCTGATTGTGTTTGCTTTTGCGGCGACGGTGTCCTTTTCCCGGTGGATGACTCATAAGATCACAGATCCCATTTTCGGACTGGTGAAGGCAACGAAGAAGTTCTCCGGAGGAAATTTTTCCGTTCGTTTTGAATCCAATTCTCACGATGAAATCGACGTGCTGGCGGACAGCTTTAACGATATGGTCAGGGAGATTTCGCTCCTCGTGGAAAATATACACCGGGATGAGCGCCAGATGCGGGATCTCGAGCTGAAGCTTCTGCAGGAGCAGGTCAATCCGCATTTTCTGTATAATTCGCTGGATGCCATCATGTGGCTGGCAGAGGCAGGGGAAAACGCGCTTGCGGTGAAGATGGTGAGTTCGCTGTCGACATTTTTCCGGACCGGTCTATCGAAGGGGAGAGACTGGATCACGGTAAGGGATGAAGAAAGCCACACCAGAAGCTACCTGGAGATTCAGCAGTTTCGCTATCAGGATATCCTGAGTTACGAGATCAAAATTCCGGAGGAGATCGGCGGTTACTATATGATGCGGCTGATGCTGCAGCCGATCGTGGAAAATGCGCTGTATCACGGTATTAAAAACCGCCGCGCAATGGGTCACATTCTTGTCATGGGGGAGAAGGATGGCGGTGATCTTGTCTTCACCGTAAAGGATGATGGCATTGGCATGAAACCTGAGGAGCTGGAGCATATGCGTGAGCTGATTTCCGGGCAGGCCAGGGATGAATCCGATCATGGGTTCGGAGTTGCCAATGTACAGCAGCGGATCCAACTGCGATACGGTCCGGAATACGGGGTCACGGTGGAGAGTGTGTATGGAGAAGGCACTTGTGTGTGCGTGAGGATTCCGGCGCTGATGTCACCGGGAAATTCAGATCTGCCCGGACCGGGGGAATTATCCAGAATATAGGCATCAGAAATTTCCGGCTTCCGGATTTAAGAAAGAAGGGACAGGGGTGATTATGCAAAATAAATTGTTATGCTATAGGCAGTACCACAAACGCAATAAGCATCGGGCTGCTTCATTCTGCGGGCTTCTGCTGGCTGCTCTCTGCGGCTTCACAGGCTGCGGCACGGAACACAACGAAGCGGTAAGCTCCCTCTCCTTTTCCCGGGATAACAGCACGATGCAGACTGTCGAAGATGACGGTCATACGATCACCATCGGTTTTGCACAGGTCGGTGAGGAGTCGGACTGGAGAAGAACAAATTCTGATTCCGTGCGTAATACCTTTACAACGGACAGAGGATATAATCTGCTGTTTGAGGATGCGCAGAACGATCCGGACGCACAGGTGAGTGCGGTCAGCCGGTTCATTCAGCAGGGTGTGGATTATATTGTCCTGGAACCAATTGTGAAAACGGGATGGGATAAGGTACTGGGAGATGTGCAAAAAGCAGGAATTCCTGTCATCGTTGCCGACAGGCAGCTGACATTGGAGGATGATTCGCTTTATACAGCCTGGGTCGGCTCCGATCCGGAACTGGAAGGGGATAAAGTATGTGCCTGGCTGCACGCTCTTGCAGAGAAAAGAGGACTGGATGAATCACAGTTTCGTGTTGGTATCATTCAGGGAACAATCGGGTCCAGTCCGCAGATTGGTCGTGAAAAAGCACTTCGCGAGGCGGCGTCGGACTATGGATGGTCGATCGTGGGTTCAGAAAGAGGTGAATTTACGCAGGCTAAGGGCAGAGAGGCAATGGATGCGCTGCTGGAAAAATATCCGGATCTGAATATTGTCTACTGCGACAACGACAATGAGGCTTACGGCGCGATTGAGGCACTGGAGGCCGCAGGGAAAACCATAGGAACAGACATCAATAACGGAGAGATCATGATTGTCGCATTCGACGCGGCGAAGAAGGCACTGTCGTATGTAAGAAAGGGACTCATTGCCTGTGACGGTGAGTGCAATCCTTTTCTCGGGCCGGAAATTGAGAAGGTGATCCTCGCTCTGGAAGAGGGAAAGAGTGTCGAGAAGATCCGGTATGTAGATGAAGGAATATATGCCGGAAACCAGGAGATTCACTCTGTAATTGTAGATGGGAAGACCTATCCTGTGACGCAGGTAACACAGGATCTTCTGGAGAAAAGAGTCTATTAAAGATTTGTTAATCCACACAGGACGCATAATATTGTGATCGGCTTTTACGGACCAGCGATACCGCTGGTCCGTTTATCCGATAAGGGCAATATCGTTCCGATCATCCGTAATTGGCGGTGCTGTTCATCCGGAATAGGCAATGCCGGTGAACATATTTTCAGCGTCGATGCCGTTTACTGTCTGCGGATAAGCGCCGCTATTGTCGACGCGGATGCGGACAATCCGGTTATCGGGTGTGAGGAAATCAACGCTGTCTGTCAGATTGGTCCGGTAATACTGGAGCACAGTACCGCCCGGTATCTCCGCCTGGCGGAAGGTCAGATTCTCCGGGGATCCGGACCGGTCGGAAGCAGTGTCGAGGGTGCGTGTTTCGCGCAGCACGATGTCATTCTCCGATACAGGCGCTGCAGTGTACCATGCGCTTCCGGCGACAGGGTTTCCGTCATCGTCGAGCCGGAAGAGATTTGCGCAGACAGTGGTTCCGAGAAGCTGCGATCTCGTGGACAGGAGAAAACGGTCGGGGTTCAGAAGAACATGATAGTAGAGCCCGCATGAATATTCAGCCGTCATGCCGCCATCGTCGGAACTGTCATGTGCAGCAGTATCCGTCGATGACGGATATGTCGAAGATTCGTGATTGGTCGAACCTGTATCATTCACAGAATCTGTATCATCCGGGGTCCAGACCATGTGCGGAGCAACGCCGTCGGATGAGGCGGACGGAAGTTCATAGAGGTGAACAGTTTCCCAGTCGTCTTCCTGATGTGTGTTGATGAGGAGAAAACGCCTCTCGCCGCGCGTGATCAGATAATAATCGGGTGCGTAATGGCCCGGGAGCTCAAAGGTTCTGGACTGTCCGTTCACCGAAATCGTTATATTTCTTGCCCCGGCTTCATAGCCTTCCTCAGTTGTTGCAGGATCAGACTCAACCTGAAAGCTGCTGAATCCGCGGCCGCTGTCGTCCGTAATGGTCATCGGCACGTATTCCGGAACGGCAACGGCATAGCTGTCGTCCGTCTCCGGTACGAAAGACGGATCAATGATGCCGGAGAGATCCGCATACCTGACAGAAGGTGTCTGGGCGCCGGATGCATAGGCTGTGATGTCTCCGGCGCTGAACCAGAAGGTGACGCCCTTCGGGTCGAGAGTAAATTGAAGACCGCCATAGCTGTCGGTATTGTTCATGATTTCTCGGATCAGTGAGGCGGTATCTCTTGAATCCGTTGCCGAGAAAAGAATGAGATCCGGGTACTGATCTGTGAGTGCGAAGGCTATGATGTTCGGCAACGCGTTCTTATCCGTGAAGACATCATCGATTTTCAGCTCGTTTCCGGTTGCAGGATCGTAATTGCAACCCCTGAGAATGACACTGCCGTGCGCGCCGTGGCTGTAGACATCCGTAAGCGACAGCACACTCAGCACGGATGCGTCCGCACGCTGGACATAGAGCTTCTCGTAATTATGGTAATACGGGTCACTGCCCTCCGGCGCAGGCTCCTCATCCTCGCTCTGTGCCATGACCCGCAGATCTTCGACGGCGCTGTCTGCCTTTGCTGCAACATCGCGGTTCAGGGTGTCTGCGGCGCGGCTGAGCAAAGATTTCGCCGCTGAGGAGAGATCGTCCGTGCCGGTCAGGGGGCCGCTGTAATCGGTCTCGTCAAATGACAGCTGCTGATAGGATGCATCTACCCAGGTCACATCCCCGTCCCAGACACCATTGAAAGTTGTTTCACAGACCAGCTGAAGATCGGAAACGGCCGCAGGGTTTGCAGACTGCCCGGAGACCGGGTCATAGACAGCGGATGGGTCACGGACAGCGGAAGGATCCTTCTCACTGCCACCTGTGGAAGAAGCGGAACAGGAAGACGATGCCGTGAGAGTTTCCGCGGAGGAAGCAGACAGAGCCTGTCGGCTGTCCGTGGAAGAGGCGTGAACAGGCTTCACACTTTTTGCGTCTGTGGAACTGCCGGCAGAAATGCCTGCCGGATCCTGCGCCGCGCCGCATCCTCCCATCACAAAGACAGCAGCAAGCATGCCGGATGTTATGACGTAAAACCATCTTCTCATTTCTTTCCCTCCTCCCGATTCAATCGTAAAATGTGCGACAGATTTTTCTTTTCTTTTATTCTATCAGACACTATAGCAATACGAAAGAAGGAAGTATTTTCATAACGCAAAATTTTCACATATCCTGGTGTCCGGTTTGTGAGGCGAGGAGGAAGCTAAGCTTCTGACAACATTTGCCGGGAATCTGGAATAACGGACAGAGGACAAGCTCTGATCCATGTGTGACACTTTTTCAGGAAGACAACAGCAATTGATAAAAACGAGAGTAAAAGATGAAGAAGTTTGACAGTTCCGGTAAAAATAACCAATTTTTTCATTCTATTTATGGTTATTATCGCTTTTTTTCTTATGTTATAATGTTATAAATCAATACAGAAACTATATCTGGCATATAACTTAGGTCATAGATCTCAAACAGGAGGGTATTTATGGAGAAATTAATTAAAAAAATTGAAGCGATAATTCTTACTATTGTATTCTTTTTTTCAATCCCCACCATTGTTTCAGCCAATGAACTGACTTTCTCAGACGTACCAACAAACGCATATTATTATGATTCTGTTAACTGGGCTGTAAGCAAGGGTATCACTTCCGGAACAGGAAACGGAAAATTTTCGCCTAATTCCCCTTGTACGAGGGGGCAGATGGCTGTTTTTCTCTGGCGAATGTCCGGATCACCCCAACCTATGAAAACTTCAGGATTCAGCGATATTTCTTCTGATCAGTGGGATGCAAAGGCAATTTCCTGGGCTGTTGAAAATGGTATTGCTTCGGGCGTAGGACATGGGAAATTTGATGACAAGTCTGCATGTACAAGAGGGCAGATGGCTGTCTTTCTCTGGAGAATTGCAGGTTCTCCTGACCCATCGAATCTAGTGGGTTTCTCTGATGTTTCTTCTACTCAATGGAATGCAAAAGCCATTTATTGGGCAAAAGAAAGCGGTATTACCAAGGGCATTGGAGCCGGAAAGTACGGTGAATCCCAGGCGTGTACCCGCTGTCAGATGGTTACCTTCCTTAAGAATAGTACAGTAGTTTCAAATAGGGCACCTGTAATTGTTGAGAGTGGTTATACTGTATTACCAGCTGATAGTTTGAGTAATGTTTACGCTACCTATGGCGTTAAAATACAAAATCCAAATGATTTGGATGTTCCATGCTTTTATAAATTACATGTAACCGTGCGTTCGGAGAATGGTGCGGTTGTGAGAACCTATGACGATTACATACCATACATTGCCCCTGGAGATACTGTCTACATGACTAACGATCTGCTGAGCTGCAATCAAGACAGCAATGTTACACTGGAGTTTTCTGTGAATGGAAACACCTTTAATTCCCAATTTGATGATTCTTTGGCAAAATCCACGGATTTTACAGTTTCAAATATTAATGAAACAACAGACTCAATCGGATACAATCATGTGACGGGAGAAATTATCAGCAACCTTGACACTCAAACAGATAATGTTGTAGTTGAGGTTCTGTACTATTACGGAGGAAAAATAGTCGGGGGAGCTTATACATATCTAGATTCTATATCTGCGCGCAGTGGGCAAACATTTGAAATAACCGAGTTCCAGGAAGTAACCCATGATAGTCTTTTAATTATGGCTTACGCGGACTAGATTTATCAAAACAAAATGTATTTTTTGAGTATTGCTCGGTTGAGTTAAAAACTCGGGATGGTTCGGGACGGGCGCTTCACCGGGGAACCTCCGGTTTCCAATTCAGGAGACGGTCGCGGAAGGCGGTGTATTTTTTCTCGGGCACCGGCAGAATGGTGCCGTCGGTCATTGTTATTTCGAAGCGCTTCAGGGAACGCACGTACAGCGGGTTGACCAGATAGCTCACGTGTGCGCGAAGAAGTGAGCCCGAGAAGCCCGACTCATAATACCGGAGCGGCTCAATGGATTTGTAGGTGCCGTCGAGGGCATGGATCAGAGAATGACGTCCGTTGTCCGTGCTTTCAATCCACAGAACCGTAGCGGAGTTGAAAAAGTATGTGATGATGTTGTCACCCTTTCCCATGACGCTTCGGAAGGAGAGCCCCGAATACCCGGTACCGGCGGCATCGATATGAGATTCGGAGGAGGAGCCGGCGTAGACTTTCGGGAGGACAGAGCGATTCTGAGCATTGCCGCTTTCAGGTGCCGCTGGCTCCTCCTCAATGATATTGGATATGTGGATCATGTAAACCCGGGGGATCAGTTCCCGGCTTCCGCTGTCAGTCTGCTCCCTCCGGCATCCCCAGGACATGTGCAGCCGCTGATGGTGACGGTCAACCTCACCGTTTTCAAAGTAGGTGTAGACGTCATATTCCAGCATGACCTCCAGGACATTTGTTCCGATGGAGACACTGTGTTCCGTGATATTTCCCATGGAAAAGGTCGGATGCTGATCCACGGAACGCCATGTGCGGATTATCGTTTCTCTGCCGCGCAGGATCTGGTCTTTCCTGGGACCGAACCACAGCACATCCTCGGCGAGGCAATCAAAGAAGGGTTCGAGATTGTTCTTGTAATATTCGGTGATGATGGATATCGACCGCTGAATCAGTTCCTGTCTTTTCATCCTGGTTCTCCTCCTTTTATGGCGTGAGAGCGGTTCTCTGCTCATCTGTTTTCTGTGACAGCGTTTCGCACGAATCAGGGGAGTGATTTTACCTGAAGGATTTCACAGGTGCCTTATTTTTTAGCGGGGAGCATTCCAAAATCGGTGTCGAGCGATACTTGAACGGAGTATTCCGGGTATCTTTCGGCGGTTTCACTGCGGATTTGGTCTTTTACCTGCATGCGGTCGGGCGCGTCGAAGCTCACGACAGTGTCAAAGCGGATTTTCTTCTCGTCCGGATCCAGATAGAAACCGTGCACCTGTTCGACATAGGGATGGCTCATGGCGTGAGCGGTGATATCCTCGCGGATCCGGATGACTTCAGGATCTGTCGTGTTCTGCGTATAGATACCGATGCCGGTCAGGAATACGCCGTGCTTTTGATATACACGCTGTGTGATTCTGCGTGTGATCTTGTCCAGCTCGACCACTGAGAGAGTATCCGGGATTGCGATATGAACCGAACCGGTGTGACGTCCCGGACCATAATTGTTGAGGGACATATCATATGCGCCAAGGACCTGTTCTTCTTCGAGGATCGTTCTTTCGACGTCCTGAGCCAGTTCTTCTTCCATTCTCTCGCCGAGCATGGAGGACAGCATATCCCGCATCATGATCAGACCTCCGAACAGAATGTCCGCCGAAATCACGATGGCAAGCCAGGACTCAATGGAGACATGGAAAACTGTATAAACCAGCATTCCGGCGACGGTTACCAGAGACAGCAGAGAATGCTTGAGCTCGGATTTTCCGGTCTGTGTGAGAGCTCTGGAGTCTGTGTGCTGACCGGTGTGAATATCATGGCGCCCCACAACAATTCGTGCGATCATGCTGATGATAATAATCGAGAAGGAATAAACGGTGAAGCGAGGGCGCGACGGATGCAGGACGGACTGAATGCCGCCGAGAATACCGGTGATTCCCGCATAGGCTGTCAGGCCGGCAATGAGAAGTCCGCTGAGATACTCCACTCTTCCATACCCGAAGGGGTGCTTGCGGTCTGCGGGCTTTCCGGCAAGTCTGGCGCCGAGAACCGTGATCACAGCATTGCTTGCTTCGGTGATATGGCTCAGGCCGTCGAGGATCATGGAAACAGATCCGGAAAAGACACCCTCAAGAGCCTCGAGCAGTGCCAGGACGACACTGACAAGGATGGCTGTGCGTCCGACGCGGACGATTTCCCGGGTTCTTGTGTTCTGATGGGTCATATATAAAAACGCTCCATTTCTTTTTCTTACTATTTTCTTTTCCAAATTAGTTCTTTCCTACTATAGCATCTTGAAAATTATCGCGCTATCTGTTTTTTCGTCAACGAGTTATATCGTGACGCCTTCGACGGCAAAAATGCAGAGCAGCGAGCAATCCGAAGCCAATACGGCATGTAGTGCCCCATCTGCGGGGCATGGCCTTCACTGCATGGATGTCTCTTTGAAAAGTCGTGTATAAAGTGGCAGATCATGGCAAAAAGGCATGTAAATAAATGGCAGATTATGGTAAAAAGTCGTGTAAAAAATGTGATAGACGGTTGAAATGAGGTATCTATTGATGATTTTTCGATAGACGAAGAGACCGGTGCAGTGATAATGGGAAAGGAAATTCTGCGCAAGTTCGTAAGGGAACTGGAGGAGAAAATGATGAAAGATATGAGCTACCTGTCATATCTGGACAACCCTGTCAGTTTTCGACGGGGAATCTGGTGGCAGGTGAAGAGCATTGCACATTGCGTGGAAGAAGGGGACTTTTCTTCTTATGAGCCGTTAAGGATCAGGTGAAACGTATGATCAGAGAAGCAGAATCAGAAGATGTACCAGAATATAATGAAGAATTGTTCGAGACCAGTCGAGAGGTTAAGTATATTGTGCTGATTATTTATGATATCAGTGACAATAAACACCGGTTGAAAATCTCCAAATATTTAAATTCGTTTGGACAACGAGTTCAGAAGTCCTGCTTTGAAGCCAGATTAAATAAAAACCAATACAGAAGGTTGATTGAAGGTTTAAAGAAGAAGCTTAAGGAGGATGACAATGTAAGAGTATATAAGATACTGGGACAAGAAGAGATCGAGACATTCGGAAATAAGGACTATGAAGAGCTGGAAGATGTTATCATAATCTGAGAATAAAAATTCAGCTACATCTTAAAAAGGAAAAAACATATGAATCAGACTATTCTTTTTTCGCCAGTTGGGGGAACGGATCCTATTTCATGGAATAACGGCAGAGATGGGTCGATGCTTCATATATGTCGTTGTTATAAACCAGATAAAGTGATTCTGTATATGTCAAAGGAAATGATGGACTTTCAGGCGAAGGATGATCGATACCGCTATTGCCTTCGACAGCTTCAAAAGCTGCAGAATCATGAGATAGAAATTGAGGAATGTGAGCGGCCGGATCTGGTGAATGTTCAGGATTTTGATTTTTTCTATCATGATTTTCGAAAATTACTGTTGAATATTACAGAGAAAATGGATACAAGTGATCGTCTGCTATTAAATGTTTCGTCAGGTACACCTGCGATGAAGAGCTGTCTGCAGGTGCTGGCCAATCTGGGAGAAATACGATGTATCGCTATTCAGGTAAGTACACCTGTTCGTAAAATCAATAATCATACCAGGGATGGATATGATGTAAAACTTGCATGGGATGTTGATGAAGATAATCAGAACAATTATGAAAACCGATGCAGGGAGATTCATAGTCCGGGGCTTATTCGACTGAAGCAGGAGGAAATTATCAAAAAGCTTGTCAGAGAATATGATTATCAGGCGGCAGTGGTTGTAGCAGACGAAATTGTTGATGGAAGCGCAGAACGCTACCGCAGTTTGCTTGATATGGCGGTTAACAGAATACTTCTGAATCTTCCGGCTGCAAACAAAATAGATCGAGAGGAGAAGAACAACTGCATTCCGATAAAGCGGGACAGGGACGAGATATTGTTTGAATATGCCCTGTCACTTGACATCAGACGGCGAAAAGGAGAGTATGCGGATTTTGTCAGAGCAATTTCGCCGCTCATTACAGGGCTGTTTGAAAATATATTAAAGAATCGTTGTCATGTAGATGTAGAGAAATACATTCGGACAGATAAAGCTGGAATAAGGCGGTGGGATAGAGACAGGCTGGCTGATTCAGGGGTCATGGATGTATTGAATGAAGGGTATTCAGCGGGATTTCAGTGTGGGTTTGTAAAATCAGATCACTTTGTAAAGCTGCTCGATCATTTTAGAGACACTGATCAGAAAATGGTAGAGCTCGTTGATTCCATCCGCAAGATTGAAGAAGATGTCCGCAATAAGGCGGCACATGAAATGGTTTCGATTACGGACGAAAATATCGTCCGATACACCGGTTTCAGTGCAGAGGGGATTATGGAAAAGTTGAAGAATCTCTTTAAATATTCCTCTATTGATGTAAAACCTGAATACTGGAATTCGTATGATCAAATGAATGAGGTGATTCTAAACAGGATTTCTGCATCTTAAGCATCGGCAGCATCCTATGGAAACAGAATTTTTCGTTCGTGAGATTGTATTCTTCCGGTGGAAAAACCTTGCTTTCTATAGTATGATAAAAAATGAACGAAGTTATATATGTACTGGAATTTTGCATTCTGAATAAAGGAGGCTTACTGAAATGAGGGTTACAGAGGACATCCGCTACATCGGAGTCAATGACCACAAGATTGACCTTTTCGAGGGGCAGTATAAAGTTCCCCACGGAATGTCTTACAATTCATATGTTATCATGGATGAGAAGATTGCGGTCATGGACACTGTGGATATCAAGTTCACGCATGAGTGGCTGGACAATCTGGCGGAGGTGCTGGGAGAGCGCAAGCCGGATTACCTGATTGTACAGCATATGGAGCCGGATCATTCCGCGAACATCATGAATTTCATGAAGATTTATCCGGACACCGTTATCGTGGCGAACAAGAAGACGTTCGCGATGATGAATCAGTTCTTTGACATGGATCCGTCCATTCACACGGAAGAAGTGGAAAACGGGGGAACGCTCTGCCTTGGAAAGCACACTCTGACCTTTGTGTTTGCGCCGATGGTACACTGGCCGGAGGTTATGGTCACCTATGACAGTACGGATAAGGTTCTGTTCTCTGCTGACGGCTTCGGCAAATTCGGTGCTCTCGATGAGGAGGAGCCGTGGGATGATGAAAGCCGCCGCTATTACATTGGTATTGTCGGAAAATATGGCGCGCAGGTTCAGAAGCTTCTGAAGACTGCTGCGACGCTGGACATCCAGATGATCTGCCCGCTTCACGGACCGGTTCTGTCGGAGAATCTGGGACATTATATTGATCTGTATGACAAGTGGTCTTCCTATACACCGGAGGAAGAGGGAATCGTAATCGCGTTCACTTCCGTCTATGGACACACCAGAGCCGCGGTGGAGCAGCTGGCCGAGATGCTTCGTGAGGGCGGTGCGCCGAAGGTTGTGGTTCACGATCTGGCGAGAACAGATATGTCTCTTGCCGTTGCGGATGCGTTCCGTTACAGCAAGCTGGTTCTGGCGACGACGACTTACAATGCGGAGCTCTTCCCGTTCATGCGTCAGTTCATTGATCATCTGACCGAGAGAAATTTCCAGAACCGCACGGTTGCCTTTATCGAGAACGGAACCTGGTCTCCGCTTGCGCTGAAGCTGATGAAGGAGAAGCTGGCTGGCTGCAAGAAGATGACATATGTCAATACCAGTGTCACGATCCATTCCGCACTGAAGGCGGACAGCAAGGATGCGCTGAAGAAGATGGCGGAGGAGCTGACGATGGATTATAAGGCTCTGTCTACGGAAAAAGCAGCGAAGAATGATATGACCGCTTTGTTCCGGATCGGATACGGCCTGTATGTAATCACCACCAACGACGGCAAGAAGGATAACGGAATGATCTGCAATACGGTGACGCAGCTGACAGATACGCCGAACCGGATTGCCGTAAATATCAACAAGAGAAACTACACCTATCACGTGATCAAACAGACAGGAAAGCTGAATGTGAACTGTCTGTCTGTGGAGGCACCGTTCTCCGTTTTTGAGCGTTACGGATTCCAGAGCGGACGGGCTGCCGACAAGTTTGAGGGAGTTGAGGAGTTCCGCTCCGACAATGGACTGCGGATTCTGCCCCGCTATATTAACGCGGTGATGTCTCTGGAAGTGGAGTCTTATGTGGATCTGGATACGCACGGTATGTTCATCTGCACCGTTTCGGAGGCCCGTGTGCTGTCGGACAAGGATACGATGACCTATACCTACTATCAGAAGAATGTAAAGCCGAAGCCGAAGACAGAAGGCAAGAAGGGCTGGGTATGTACCGTCTGCGGCTATGTCTATGAGGGAGAGGAGCTCCCGCCGGATTTCATCTGCCCGATCTGCAAGCACGGAGCTGCGGATTTTGAACCGATCGGATAAATCGAATAATCCGTACGGAAACATAACAGATTGATTCCAGGCAAAAGAGAGGTACAGAATGGAAGAAGTATTCGAATTTTTAAAGAATGCCGGAACCTGGTATCTGGCGACCGTGGATGATGAGGGAAATCCTCAGGTGCGTCCGTTCGGGGCGCAGAATATCTTTGAGGGAAAGCTGTATATTCAGACCGGACTGAAGAAGAACGTGGCGAAGCAGCTGCTGGCGCATCCGCATATCGCAATCAGTGGAATGGCCAAGGGCAAGTGGATCCGCCTGAATGCGGAGGCGGTTTATGACGAGAGGATAGAGGCGCAGCAGGCGATGCTTGACGCAAATCCGGAGCTGAAGGATATGTATGCGGCCGGAGACGGCAATACCGCTGTTTTTTATCTGAAGAACGCAGCCGCGTCGATCTGCAGCTTTACTGAAGATCCGGTAACGGTAACGTTCTGATTTTCATGACAGATGGCAAGGGATTTTATCTATGTCATGGACCTGCTGGGAACGTGCGCCTTTGCGATTTCGGGGGCGATGACGGCGATTCAGCAGGGGTTGGATCTCTTTGGCATCATGATTCTGGCTCTGACGACAGCGGCCGGTGGGGGCTTTATCCGTGATCTTACGATCGGGAATCTCCCGCCGGTGGTGTTCCGGGATCCGGTCTATATCATTCTTTCCTTTGCGACTGCAGGCGTTGTCTTCGCCGTGTTAAAGCTTCAGAGGCGACGGCTTCATCTGGAACGGCTGAAGAGCATTTATGAGCGGGCGCTGCTGATCTCGGATACCCTGGGATTGGCAGCGTTTACGATTGATGGTGTCTCGGCGGGACGGTCTCTGACGCAGACGAATCTCTTCCTTTCCGTTTTTCTCGGGGTGGTTACCGGGATCGGGGGAGGAATACTCCGGGATCTGTTTGCGGGAAAAAAACCCTATGTCTTTGTGCGGCATGTATATGCGCTGGCTTCTGTAGCAGGTGCTGTGGCTGCCTATCTTCTTCCGCGCTGGATCGATTTCAGCATGGCGATGATGATCAGCTTCGGGATTATTGTACTGCTTCGCTACCTGGCAGCACATTTTCGTTGGGACCTTCCAAGAATTTCCGGGTGAGGAAGCGGACAGAATGACAAGGCTGTGTATATTTGCGGCGCCGCAGATGGAACGTCTGTGACCGGAGCAAGGAAGCGGCATGGCGGCAATGTAAGGTAGATGGAATATTGTGAGGAAAGATTTTTCTGCAGAACAGATTTTCAGGGCATCGAAGGAGCGGGGATCAGAGATGGCAGAGATGATGTATGGGGACATTCCCGGTATAAATAAGAAGGTGTCGAGGATTTTTTTTGGAACAGCCGGAGATACCTTTTTGAAAGGGCTGGACAATAACGCGCTTCTCGACGCGGTTTTTGATGCGGGAGTGAATGCTTTTGATACGGCGCGGCAGTATATGGATTCGGAGAAATCTCTGGGAAAATGGATTTCCGCCAGAGGAAATCGTGACCGGATTGTTCTTCTGAGCAAGTGCGGGCATCCAGGCCCGGGCGGAAGGAAGAGGATCAACGAGAGGGAGATCCGGAAGGATTTTGAGAAATCAAGCCGGTATCTGTGCACGGATTATATTGATATCTACCTGCTGCACAGGGACGATCCGGATGTGGAGGCCGGCGTGATTGTAGAGATCATGAACGGCTTGAAGGCGGAAGGGAAGATCGGAGTTTTCGGAGGATCGAACTGGACGCACCGGAGAATAGAGGAAGCGAATGAGTACGCTTATAAGCATGGCCTGGTTCCGTTTTCTGTCTCCAGCCCGAATTTTGGGCTGGCAGATCAGGTGGCGGATCCGTGGGGCGGCGGCTGCGTTACGATTTCCGGTCCGTCAAATGAGGAGGCGCGAAGCTGGTACCGCAGAACACAGATGCCTGTCATCGCGTATTCCAGCCTTGGACGCGGTCTTTTCTCGGGAAGGGTACATGCGGACGCGCCGGAGAAGGCGGGGGAAATTATGGATACGGTGGCGATGAAGGGTTACTGGTGTCCGGATAACCTGGAGCGGCTCCGCAGATGTGAGAAGCTGGCGGAGAGAAAGCACTGCACCGTGCCTCAGATCGCGATGGCGTGGATCTTCCGGCAGAAGATCAATGCCTTTGCCGTAGTAAGCACCCGGAAAATATCGAGAATGCAGGAGAACATAGAAGCGCTTCACATCGATCTCACGGAGGATGAGGTTCTGTACCTGGATCTGAGAAGTAAGGATGTCTGATCCCTTGTGATGCTTCTAAACAGCGCGACAAACGGGGTTCGCTGCAGATCGTTTTGTGAGGATCCGGTTTGGGCTGCAATTTTCAAAATACAAAAGCTATATCAGATACAGACCGCCTGATAAAATACAAAAATTTTATCAGATACAGACCGCCTGCGTTGAGCGGATCAGGTGATGGGAGAAGAAGCAAGTCTGTTACCGCCGTATGTAATGAAACATCGGGAATGTTTTGTGCGGTTTGGGTGATGGAGGATGAGAGGGATAGAAAATGCGTGGACCAAAGCCACTGAGCACAGTAACAATTGATCCGGAGGAAATCCGGGCGGACCGCAGGAAGAGCAGGAGGTTTGATCAGTGCGGCCTGGGAGAGAAAGCGATTTACATCGGAGGATGGCTGACTCCGAGAAAGTTTTATGTGCCGTATTCTCAGGTGACCCATGTGTTCAAAAGAGTGGCGGTCAGCAAGGGCAGTGGGAAGGCGTTTCTCACGCCGATTCTGTATCTCGTAGTCCGTTACGATGATGGAAAGGAGAAGCAGTGCAGTTTCCGGTACCTGAATGAAGCCGATGAGATGCTCACGGAGCTGGAACGAACCCACCCGGAGATTTCTCTGAAAAAGCCCGGAAGTGAGGCGGCAGATAGGGAAAAGGAGGAGAGACGTCGGAGGCTGGATTCGGTCGTTCTGGAGGGAGAAGCGGCACGCGCGGCGCGGAAGCTGGAAAACGCGAAGGAAATTCTGAATAAGAGACCGGCGCTTTACAAGGAGCTGATCGCAAGAGCCAGGATCAAGAGAAGCTGTGATCTGATCCGTCCGGGCTGGCAGGCCCTGGCTGCGGTGATCCTTGCCGCGGGCATCTGCTGCATTGTCGGTTCCCTGGCCGGTCTTCGTGCCGGGCTCCCGAAAATGACCGCAATCATGCTGATTCTGATCGGCGCGGCAGCAGTTCTGATGATGGTGAACAGCAGAATTCTTCCCACGCCGGGCAGGAACCGGAGATCAGCGGAACGGGCGTGGGAGAAGGCACTCGACAATATGCAGCACCACATCAACAGCTATCCGGGGTTTCCGCTTCCTGCCTGTTATTGCCATCCGGCTGTCTGTGACCGGATGATCCGCATCCTGAAGGAAGAGCGGGCTGCTGATCTGGATGGCGCGCTGGCGGTTCTGAAGGAGGACCTGAAGCAGATGGATCACACCGTACAGCTGGACAGACAGGATTATGATGAGGTCGTGCGGATCAAGCCGCTCTTCCTTGTCAGCGATTACCGGTGAGAGTACGGCGATTTTGTTTGGCGGTTTTTCGATGATTTTCTGACCGGCGGGATCGCCGGTGTGGTACAGCGATATAGGTAAATATAAGGATATATGCATTGTGCAGCCCCGGGGACGATTGTGTGTAAGTAATCGTTTTCGGGGCTGATTGCGTGCAAATTATTGCAGAGAAAAACGTTTTCGAAACAAAATAATTTTTTCTGTAACGAAAACAATAATAAAAATTTCGGTGTTTTCGTGAGTTCTGCCGTCAAGACCAAAAAATCAGCAGAAATAACCTGTTTCAGACAAAAAATTATCGAAAATAAAAAAACTATAAAAAAATGATTATTTTTTGATGAAAAGCAGGTATAATAAAAAGTAATTATATATCCCACGGCGTTAAGGATCAGCGGACCGTGGGAGGAAAAGGAGATACGCTATGATCACATTTATCATCGGTCTCGTAATCCTTTTCGTAGGCGGCGCACTCTACGGAAAGCTTTGCGAGACAGTCTTCGGCCCGGATGACCGTGAGACACCGGCTTACGCAAAACAGGACGGTGTGGATTACGTTCCAATGAAGACCTGGAGAAATTCTTTAATTAACCTTCTGAATATCGCAGGTACCGGACCAATCCTGGGACCGATTCAGGGTATTCTGTTCGGACCGATCGCATTCCTTGCGATCCCGATCGGAAACGTCATCGGCGGTTCGATGCACGACTATTTTTCCGGTATGATCTGCACCCGTGACGGCGGTACACAGATGCCGGATTTTGTGAAGAACTACACAAATAAGGCTGTGTTCTGGCTGTATGATGTATTCATCTGCCTGCTGCTGCTTCTGGTCGGCGCGGTATTCATCTATACGCCGGGCGACATCGCCACAACACAGATTTTCGGATGGAGCGGCGCTCCGACCGATCCGACAACCTGGATTGTGTATGCGATAATCTTTGTTTACTATCTGATTGCCACGGTATTCCCGATCGATAAAATCATCGGACGGATTTACCCGATTTTCGGTATGATTCTGGTATTTTCTGCAGTTGGTATTTTCATCGCGATTTTCGCGAGAAGCTATCCGCTGACAGAGCTGTGGGGCAGCTGGAATACAGCGGTGAACGGCGCTGGATTTGATTATGCTTCTTACTTCAGTGCCGGTCATTTCATCCCGATCTTCTTCGTTACGGTTGCCTGCGGTATTCTGTCCGGCTTCCATTCGACACAGACCGCATTGATCTCCCGTACCATCGAGAGCGAGAAGGAAGGCCGCATGACCTTCTACAACATGATGGTTGTAGAGGGATTCATCGCGATGTGCTGGGCAGCCGGCGCAATGGCTATGATCAACCTTGGCGCGGCAAACGGCGGCGTTACCATGCAGCAGGTTGACGGCGTTTGGTCATTCTTCGGAATGGTCAACGGCGAGCTTACAAAGATCAGCGCGACCTCAGTGGTAGGTGTGCTCTGCAAGAATGCCCTTGGTCCGGTAGGCGGAATCATCGCTCTGATCGGAGTTATTGTACTTCCGATCACTTCCGGCGATACCGCTCTGCGTGCTCTGCGTCTGACTCTTTCCGATACCTTCCATCTGAAACAGGACAGCAATGCAAAGCGTATCGGACTGGCAATTCCGGTATTTGCTCTGGTTGCAGTCATCCTTGTATGGGCAAAGTTCGATGCGAACGGCTTCAACATTCTTTGGAGATATTTCGCATGGTCCAACCAGATGATCTCTCTGTTTGCACTTGCCGGCATCGGCGCATGGATGTGTGTCAACAAAAAAGCAAAGTTCGTGTGGATGCCTCTGATTCCGGCGGCGTTCTATGCATTCGTTACATCCTCGTTCATTCTGAACGCAAAGATCGGCTTCAATCTTCCGTGGCCGGCGGCATACGGAGTTGCGGCGGCATTTACAATTGTTTATCTTGTTGTTATTCTGATGAATGGCAAAAAGAAAGCTGGCGAGAGAGCGGCAGCATAAATCGTAACACAGGCCATTCCGGATGGATGGAATGGATGAATCTGCAAGCTGCTGTGCGTGACAACTGAATATGACAGGAGGGGGACAGCCATCAGCCATCTGTGCGGGCTGTCTCCTTTTTGATATAATAATGCGGTGGTATTCATGCGGCGGTGGATTTATTCTGAGGGATTCATGCGGTGGTGTATTTATGCGGTGGTATTCATGCAGCGGCAGTGGATTTCCGTGTGCCTTGAAGGCCGTGCATGGACAGCGAACTGGAATAGGAAAAAAGGAGCGTTAATCAGATGGGTGATACGGAAATGATCAGTTTTTTGAAAAAGGAGGGGATTTCGGACCGGATACTTTCGGAGGTCGAATCCTTCCGTTCTTACTATAAGCTGAATCCGGGAATGGAACGGAGGATACCGGATCCGATGTACCATTACTACGGAGCGGATGTGTGGGAAAAAGCACTGTCTGCGCTGCTGGTCGGCGAGCATCTGCTTCTGTCCGGTCCGAAGGCTACCGGAAAAAACGTTCTGGCGCAGGATCTGGCCGCGGTTTTCGGGAGACCGGAGTGGGATATTTCTCTTTATATCAATACAGATGCCGCTTCGCTGATTGGAACGGATACGTTTGAGAACGGCGCGGTTCGCTTGCGGAAGGGACCGATTCTGCGGGTGGCAGAGGAGGGCGGTTTCGGCGTTCTTGATGAGATCAATATGGCAAAAAATGAATCGCTGGCTGTTCTTCACGCCGTTCTGGATTTCCGCCGGGTCATCGATGTTCCGGGATACGACCGCATCTGCCTGAATGAGGCTTCGCGGTTTATCGGGACCATGAACTACGGGTACGCTGGAACCCGTGAGGTCAATGAGGCACTCGCCTCGCGGTTCCTGATCATTCAGATGCCTGTCATCAGTGAGGAGAATCTGAAAAAATTGATTCGCGACAAGTACCCGGATATCCGGGAGGAGTACGCGGAGCAGTTTTCGCAGCTGTTCCATGACATTCGCAGAAAGTGTGAGGGAGGCGAGATTTCCACAAAGGCGCTGGATCTGCGCGGGCTGATGGCATCGATCAATCTGATCCGCCACGGCCTCGGCGTCATCGACGCCATTGAGCTGGGAATCATCAACAAATGCTTTGATGACTATGAGCGGCAGCTCGTCAAGGATATGATTACCGTGCGTTTTCCGGGAGATCTCGGGAGAGATAAAATCTTTTGCGACTGAGTACAGCTGCCTGCGCAGCGGGCAGCGCGTGTCGGAATTTGACGGGAACGGATCTTCAGGCAGCTTGTGTTGGAATTTGACGGGAAGAGATCTGCAGGCGGCTTGTTCCGTCTGTCAGATTATATGAGGAAAGGGTATGGAAATCTCGGAATTTGAAAAGAAACGCGCCGCGAATCTGATCTGGAACGGAGCGGAGAATTATAGTATTGAGCCCGGATTCCGTGTCTTCGACAGAGAAGGGCACGCCGATCTGTACTGGAACAGTATCGTCGGCGCAGTACATAAGCACTATGACTGGGAGAAGCTGGAGAGATTCTACAACACCTTTCACGAGAAGATTGATCAGACGGCTTACGAGAGCCTTTTCTGGATCGCGATGGAGAATTGTACCTTCGAGAAGGAAAAGGATGTTAGGCCTGTTTTTCCTTATCTGAGACGGGAGTACGCAAAGCGTCAGCTGAAATCGCTGGAGGGAAGCTTCGCGCTGGAGGACTCTGCGGGGCAGAGAGTGCTGGCTGTGATGCACGGGCACTTCCGGAGAGTCCTGGGCGAGAATGAGGGACTTCCGGATGTCGTAGATGTGAAGCTTCTGAATGACATCGAGGTGAGCGGGGACCTGGATACGGATCAGGTGATCGACAGGATTGCCGACACTCTGGAGACGTACTTTACATACCGGCGGCCGGGATCAACGAAGCCGGTGCCGAAGAGCAGTGTTAATCCGTTTTCTTTGTTTTTCCTGCGGAGAAAGCAGAGGAGAGAGGCCGGAAATATGGGACCGATCCGCCGGCTCGCCTTCGGATACGGCGAGCATCTGTCGGAATACGGGAGTGAGGTTCTGGACCAGAGCCGTCTGAGCGTTGCTTTTGCGAAGTATTCTGCACAGACCGACGAAGGTTTAAAGGAGTATATCACAAATTATTTCGGGAAGCCTCTCTATGATCAGAAGACTGTGCGCCGGCTGGAGAAGGAGTACTGCACGGGAAATCATACGGATGTTCATCTTCATTTCACGGACGGCGCGTATGACGACGAGATGCTGAAGAGCGGTTTTGCGGGAAAAATGCGGAAGCAGGCGGTGGAGCAGGCGAAGGAAAATGAGGAGGCATTTCAGGAGAATGTCGCGAAATACCGCATGGAGATTCTCCGCCTGACGAATCGGATTCGGAATTCCATGCTGATGCACATGGACAATCAGGTGGTGAAGTCGAATTCGGGGAGGCTCGATGCGTCTTTGATCTGGCGCGGGCTTGAATTGGATGACGACCGTATCTTCCGGAAGGTACTTCCCGGGGACAGCGGCAATCTTTCGGTCGATATTCTGCTGGACGCGTCTACCTCGCAGGTACACCGGCAGCCGGTTGTCGCGGCGCAGGGCTATATGATCGCGGAGAGTCTTACGCGATGCGGAATCCCGGTCAGAGTGTATTCGTTTTGCTCGATGAATGGATATACCGTTGTAAACCTGTTCCGTGATTACCATGAAGTGAAGAAGAACCGGAACATCTTCCGGTATTTTACGACGGGGGCCAACCGGGACGGTCTGGCGATCCGCCTCGCCGCGGGAATGATCGAAAAAAATGATGCCGATCACCGGCTGCTGATTGTCCTGTCTGACGGAAAGCCGAACGACGCCATCAAGGTGCGGACCTCGGCGGGTTCATACAAGGATTATGCGGGCACAACCGGTGTGGAGGATACCGCCGCGGAGGTGCATCGGGCAAGGATGCAGGGCATTACCGTTCTGTGCGTTTTTACCGGCGATGAAAAAAGTCTTCCGGCAGTGCAGCATATCTACGGCAGGCATTTCGCGAGGATCCGGAAGCTGGATCTTTTCGCGGATACGGTGGGAAATATGCTGCAGACCTGTCTGAGGAATCTGTGAAGATGAATCCGGTTTTAATAGCATAGGTATCTGATACCTTTCAGAAAAATAATGGCCGTCTTATATCCCCGTAGCTAATGCAACAGGGATATAAGGCGGCATATGTTTTGGCAAATATGTTTTGGTAAAGAGAAAAATGTTTGATCCGTATCCTGGGATACGGATTTTTTTGATTCCTTTGTGTATGCTCGTGTTGTATCGGAAAGGATGGTGAAGAAAATGAAAGAAAAAGTTGGAGACGTTTTTTCTATTGCAAAAGATAACAATCCGGTTCCGGGATGCACCATCTCAAGGGAAGTGTACAGCGGTACCAATTCTATCACATACTTTTCATTAGCGGCCGGTACAGATATCAGTGCTGAAATTTATTCCAGCTATAAGCTGATTCTGGTGGCGGATGGAAGCATGGAAGTATATGGAAGAGAAGGATTTATCAGGGAACTGAATGCCGGCGGGGCTATCGTGACTCTGACAGATACCCCGATGGGAATGCGCACGCAGAAGGGCGTGGTTTACACGGAGATTTTAATTCGGAAGGAGGATATTATGAACAATACAATTAAGGCGGGTGAGGTATTTCAGCTGGCAGAGGTGGTTCCTTATCAGGCGGGCAGGATTGTGAATATGGATGTTGTCCACAACGATAAAATGAAATTTGTAGTGATGTCATTTGATAAGGGAACGGGTCTTTCCGAGCACGCGGCTCCGGGAGAAGCGATTGTTTTTGCGCTGGACGGAGAGGGAATCATCGGATATGAGGGAAAAGAGCACAAAATCAAAGCCGGCGAGAACTTTCATTTTGCTAAGGGAGGACGTCATTTTGTGAAGGCCTCGGAGAAGTTCAAGATGGCATTGCTGCTGACACTTGACTGACCGACGTTTACTGACAACTGAGTCTGAACTTGTACATATATATGAGTATTGGAGTAAGCAGAGATATGGCAAAGAAGATTGACTTTAACAAATCTGTGTATGAACTGGTGCAGGAGTACCCGGAGCTGAGAGACATCCTTTCCGGCGTCGGATTCCGGGAGATCACGAAAAAGGGAATGCTCGGTTCTGTCGGAAGAATCATGACGATTCCGAAGGGCGCGAAGATGAAAAATATCTCGATGATGGATGTGGTCATGGCACTCATGACGCACGGCTTTGAGATCGAGGGAGAAATGCCGGAGCTGAAAATGCCCTGGGAGGAAGCAAAGGACGCACAGGCAGCCGGTGACAGTGTGAGCCGGGAGGCGGCGCAGGCAGATGGTGGCAGTGTGAGCCGGGAGGCGGCGCAGGCAGAAGGCGGCAGTGTGAGCCGGGCGGCGGCGCAGACAGAAGGCGGCATGACTGAGGAGCGCAACGAACTTCTCAAGAGCTACCTGAGAAGACTCGGCAGCGGTGAGGACCTTGAAGCAGTAAGAGCCGATTTTGTGAAAAATTTCCGTGATGTTGATGCCTCCGAAATCATGAGAGCGGAGCAGGATCTTCTGAAATCCGGGACTCCTCTTGAGGAGGTGCAGAAGCTCTGCGATGTACATTCCGCGCTTTTCCACGGTGCGACAAGAGAAGAGAAGATCGCCAATGCGGAGAAGGCGGTAGAGGATTCTCTTATGAAGAAGATCGGAGACTCCTCTGTTGCAGCAGGGAAGGCCGGAGATTCCTCTGTTGCAGCAGGGGCGACAGGAGTTTCCTCTGCTGTAGAGAAGAAGAGAGCCGGTGCTTCTGTCGCTGAGCAGAGGACAGCAGACTTCTCTCGTATAGCGGAGATGACCTCAACGGCAGCTGCGGATCCGGGCGACCGCAAAGAGCTGGCGGCTTCGCTCGCGTCGGTTCCGGGCCATCCGCTGAATCTCTTTGAGAGGGAGAATCAGGCAATCGAGACGCTTCTTCTCCGTGCGCGTGAGGCTGTCGCCGGAAAGAGTGCGGACGACAGGCTTATGTCACAGCTTCGCGAGATTGCAGTTCACTACGCGAAGAAAGGAGATCTGCTCTATCCGCATCTGAAGGTGCGTTATGATATCTCCGGCCCGTCAGATGTCATGTGGACCGTGGATGATGAGATCCGCGACGAGATCAGTGCGCTTTCAAAGGATGAAGATCACGACGACGACTGGTACGGCCGGCTGTCGGCGGTGCTTGACCGGGCGGAGGAAATGATTTACAAAGAAAATAATATTCTCTTCCCGATCTGCGCGGTGAATTTCACGGCGGAAGACTGGTATTCGGTGTACCGGGACTCCGGAGATTATACGGAGATCCTCGGTCAGTCCTTTACGGACTGGGAAGAAGCGGAGCAGGCTCTGAACGCAGAGAAAAAGGCAGAAAAGCCTGGCCTCTCCCAGGGCGAGGTTGTGATGCCGGGCGGACATATGACGGTTCCGCAGCTTACAGCACTGCTGAACACCATACCGATGGAGATCAGTTTTATTGATGCGGACAACATCAACCGCTACTTCAATGAGGGACCGAAGGTCTTCAAGCGTGCGGGAATGGCCATTGACCGGGAGGTCTTTTCCTGCCATCCGCCAAAGGTAGAGCCCATGGTCCGCAGTATTCTGGACAGCTTCCGGGACGGAAGCAGGGACAGTGTACCGGTATGGATGGAGAAAAACGGAAGAACCATGCTGGTGAACTATCTTGCCGTAAGAGACCGGAAGGGCAATTATCTTGGGGCTGCGGAGCTGGTGCAGGATATGGAATTCGCGAAGGAACACTTCGCGGGTCACTGAATCAGCAGGAAAATGAATTGACGGTTTTGCTTTATCTGCTATACTGTAAATACAAAGAAAAACTGCTGGGGGAGCGGAAGCTGAGAGTGCCGTGCATGCGGCTGACCCTGATGACCTGATCCGGTTAATGCCGGCGTAGGGAAGCTGAGTCTGAATGCAGGCTGTGTGATCAAAGAAATGAATGTTTCTGAGAGTTCCGTAGCTTTGAAAAGTGAAATCCTCCCGCAGACAACTGTGAGGAGGATTATATTATGTCTGTATTTGCTACTCTTGGAAGTGACGGAGTATACCAGCTGACGCAGGTCGGCTACATTGCGGTGATTGCCGTGATCATTCTGGCACTGCTTCTGGTCTGCCTGATCCGGAAACCGGACCAGAAGGGTGTACTCGGTACGAGAAAGCTTGTGTTCTCGGCGATGGCAATCGCGCTTGCGACGGTCGCATCCATGATCAAGCTGTTTCATCTGCCGATGGGCGGCAGCATAACCTTCTTTTCCATGCTGCTGATATCGCTTGTGGGATATTGGTACGGCCTTGGGACAGGGCTGTTTGCAGGTCTTGCCTACGGTCTTCTCCAGCTGATCGTTGATCCCTATATTATTTCTCTGCCGCAGATGCTGGTGGATTATGTGTTTGCGTTTACGGCTCTCGGGCTCTCCGGTGTGTTTTCCGGGGCGAAGCACGGACTGATCAAGGGCTATCTGCTTGGAGTTGTCGGCAGGTATTTCTTCGCGGTTCTTTCAGGCTACATTTTCTTTGGAAGCTATGGCAATGAATACGGAATGTCGGCGATCGGATACTCCCTTGCCTACAATGCGATCTACATCTTCGTGGAGTGCGGCCTCACCATTGTGCTGCTTCTCATACCGGCCGTGAATAAGGCGATGATAAGGGTCAGAGGGATGGCGCTTGCGGGAGGTAATTCGAGACAGAGCGTGGCATAAGGCACGGGCGAGGCATTGAGACGGTGCGTGTGTGGGAATTTCCGGACGGTCGCAGTATGAGACGCTGAAGGCCGGAATGTCCGTGGATGATGCAGCGCAGGAATTCCCGGTCGGTCGCAGTATGAGACAGCATCCGTGTAAGTGAACATGCAGGAGGAATCAAAATGACTGTTTTTCTGCTGACAGTACTGATCGCTTCGGAGGTGGCGGCAACGTCGCTCCTGAAGTATACGCATCACTTTACCCGGCCGTTACCGTCAATTATCTGTATCGCGTGTTATTGTGTGTGTTACTACACCTTTTCTCACGTCATGGATCGTATGAACGTGGGCGTCGCCTACGCAATCTGGTGCGGAGTGGGACTGATCGCCACAAATGTCATCGGCTATCTGCTGTTCCGTCAGAAGCTGACCGGTGTCGGCGTCTTTGGAATCGTGCTGATTATCATCGGGTGTGTGATTGTAAACGTCTGGGGAACCAGATAGTGGGATACGGCAGATATGGAATACTGCAGATATAAAATATGGCAGATATAGAATACTGAAAATATATAATACGATACGGAAGATATGTAGAAGAAGGCCGCTGCGCAAACTGTTGCGTGGCGGCCTTCCTTGTTCGCTTGAAGATTCTGAACATATGGCCAGGTATCGCATCAGCTCCTCAAAAACGCAGACAGGATCGTTACACGCGAAGCGTGTGTAAGAGACTGGCCGTGATTTACGCGAATAGTGAGCCGCAGCCGAATGCGAAGTATTCGTGTGCGGCGAGCGTCGCGATAGCGAGATAAAACTCGCGCAGCGTGTTTTATCTCGTTTCGAAGGCAGCAGGAATGAGCAACACGAATGAGCTTTCTTTTTCGTTGATATTGCCGGAATGTTCCTGTATAATTCAAAATCATATTTAGTTGATAGGAAATATAATAAATGCAGAAATGTAATGCAAAAACGTGGCTGAGAGCCGGTATTATGAGGAACTGCGGCAGTGAAGTGGCGTTATGAGGAACTGCGGCTGTGGGCTGGCATTAGGAGAAGCTCCGGCTGTGGTTTCGTAACATAATGAGCGGCAGGTGTATTTTTTCTGGAGGAAGGGACGCATGAAGAGCATGATCAGGAGAGTGCCGGTTCCGATAGCAGGAGTGATGCTGGGTTTTGCGGCATTTGGGAATTTTCTGAAGAGCTATTCGAATCTTGTGTGGATTCTCATGGAGCTGGTATCCGTGGCGCTTCTGGTGCTGCTGGTTCTGAAGGCTCTTCTGTATCCGGAAGATTTGCGCCGGGATATGAAGAATCCTGCCATAGCCGGCGCTGCGGGGACTTTTTCCATGGGACTGATGTTCCTCGCGGTCAGTCTGAAGAGTGTCAGCGTTCCGGCTGGTGTGTCAGTCTGGTGGGCGGCGCTGGTGCTTCACGCGGTGCTGATCGTGTGGTTTACAGCGTCCTTTGTGCGTTGTTTTCAGCTGAAAAAAGTATACATGACATGGTTTCTGGTCTATGTGGGCATTGTGGCGGCTGCGGCGACGAGCCCTGCTTTCGGGATGCAGGCGCTCGGCAGAGTGCTGACGGTTTACGGTCTGGCAGCGACGTCGGTATTGATGATCCTGATGGCGGTCCGTTATCGTAAGCTCCCTGCGGAGAAGCTGCTTGCGCCTCTGACGGCGATCTGTGCGGCGCCGTTCAGTCTGTGCCTGGTGGGATATCATCAGTCCTTTGAGACAAAGGATCCTGCTGTATTTCTGGTGATCTTTCTGTTCTCCAGCGCCTTCTATGTGCTCGGACTGGTACAGGTATTCCGATACATCGGGGGAACATTTTATCCGTCATTTTCGGGATTTACGTTTCCGTTCATCAATACCGCAATCGGAACCCGGCTGACATGGAACGCGCTTCGTGCGGGGGACTGGGGGAAAAACCTTTCCGGATTTGTGCCGGGACGGGGAAATGATATTGTGACTGTATTTTTGGTACTGGCAGATGTAGAATGTATAATTGCCGGGATTTTGCTGGGTATTGTTTTTTTCAGGTATGTTGTGTTTTTGTCCGGAAAAGAACAGACAGCAGCTGCCGGCACAGGCAGATTGCGGCAGCCGATGATGCCGCAGGAGGAAAAAAGAGGAGGATATCAGAAGCATGCTCGAACATATTCACACACATCGTAATCTGATTGGGTTTGATGAAAATGGAATCCCGGTCGTGATTCAGAAAGCATCCGCGCATGATCCGGAAAAAATAGATGCGGAGTACCGCGCAGTAGAGGAAGGAAGAGATCCGGAATCTGTGCATGACGGAAAAGAGAAGATTCATGCAGATGAGGGAACGGGAATGGGGCACCATTCTGCGGAGGGCGCGGCATGTGTCGACACAGAGGAAGATGAGAACGCGTTTATCCGGGACTATATGAATGCCGTAACCGCATATCGCAAGACCTTCCCGTCCAAGCAGGATCAGATTGACAAGACACCGGACCCGGCAATCCGTGAGATGCTTCTGCGCTCGGAGCAGCTGGGTATTGACACAACTTTCGACCGGTTCGATAAACAGCAGCCGCAGTGTAATTTTGGTATGGCCGGCATCTGCTGCAAGATCTGCAATATGGGACCGTGCCGTATCACACAGAAAGCGAAGAAGGGTGTCTGCGGGGCGGACGCCGATCTGATTGTCGCGCGGAATCTTCTGCGTGCGGCAGCTGCCGGAGCCGCGCAGCACGGCATGCATGCGAGAGAGCTGATGCTTGAGCTGATGTGGGCCGCAGAGGGCAAGCTGGACGCGCCGCTCCTGGGTGAGCAGAAGATTCTGACCACGGCGAAGGGCTTCGGAATTCCGACAGAAGGCCGTGAGGTGAAGGATGTCGCATACGATCTGGCAAAGGCTCTGCTGGATGATCTTTCCAGCCCGGATCCGGCTCACGTATACAAGACAGCGGAGGTCTGTGCTCCGCCTGAGCGCGTAAAGCTCTGGAAGGATCTGGATATCATGCCGATCAGCGCCTATCATGAGGTTTTTGAAGCGTACCACAAGACGGCGGTGGGAACTGACGGAGACTGGAGAAGCACGATGGAGCATTTCCTGCGCTGCGGACTCGCCTTCTGTTTCACCGGTGTGGCGGGAGCGTCGATCGCGACCGATTCTCTGTTCGGTATCGGCGACCGTGTGACGTCGAAGGTGAACATCGGGGCACTGGAGAAAGGGTACGTGAACATTGCGGTTCACGGTCATCTGCCGCTTCTGGTAAAGGAAATTGTGAAATGCGGCCAGACAGAGGAAATGATTAACCTTGCGAAGGAAAAGGGTGCGAAGGGAATCCGTTTCTACGGCATCTGCTGCAGCGGACTTTCCGCGATGTACCGCTATGATGGCGTTATTCCGCTGTCCAACGCGGTTTCCGCGGAGCTGGTCCTGATGACCGGAGCGTTGGATCTCTGGGTGGCAGATGTTCAGGATGTGTTCCCGGCGATCATGGATGTCGCAAAATGTTACCGCACGACGGTTGTGACGACGAGTGCTTCCGCGCGTCTGCCCGGTGCCGAGAGAATGGAGTTCGACCGTCATCATTCCAACATCGGTGAGGCGAAGGAGCTGGCGCGGAAGATCGTCCTGCGCGGAATCGAGAGTTTCGAGGACAGGAAGGGTATTCCGGTCTACATTCCGCCGTATGAAGTCACCGCGGAAGTCGGTTTTTCCGCCGAATATCTGGGCCGCCGTTTCGGAGGCTTCGGACCGATCGCGGAGGCGCTGAAGGACGGACGGATTCTCGGAATCGTCAACATGGTCGGCTGCAATAACCCGAAGGTGCCGTATGAACGGTGCATCGCGGATGTGGCGAAGGTGCTGATTGAGAATAACGTACTCATTCTCACGAACGGATGCGCGTCGTATCCGCTGATGAAGCTCGGATACTGCACGAAGGACGCGAACAAGCTTGCGGGAGAAAAACTCCGCGGATTCCTTGAGCCGGATCTTCCGCCGGTGTGGCATGTGGGAGAGTGTATCGACAACACGAGATCGAGTGCCATCATGGCAGGCATTGCGGGTGCGCTCGGCCAGAAACTGCCGGATATGCCGTATGCGTTCACTTCTCCTGAGTGGAGCAATGAAAAGGGAATTGATGCGGCTCTGGCCTTCCGTCTTCTGGGAATTTCCTCTTACCATTGTGTTGAGGCGCAGATCTTCGGTTCGAAGAATGTAATTGAGTTCCTGAAGCAGGGAACCGAGGAAACACTCGGATCTCACATGGTGGTAAATGTGGACCCGGTCAAGCTCGGTGAGCAGATTGTCGCGGATATGAAGGAGAAGAGAAAAAAGCTGGGCTGGGACTAAGTAAAAACTAAGGCCTTGGCTGCATGGTAAAGATATGGTACTATTTTATAAAAACTGACTGGTGTGCCTTGGGCGTTATCTCAGCTTAAGAATACTGCCGGAACAGAATGCGGAGTGTCATTACGACGCTCCCGTTCTGTTCCGGTTTTTTTTACGCGAACAGTGAGCCGCAGCCGAATGCGAAGTATTCGTGTGCGGCGAGCGTCGCGATAGCGAGATAAAACTCGCGCAGCGTGTTTTATCTCGTTGTGTATAAGTCCAGTCGCAATGTTCATGGCCCACGGCGAGCTTGCTCAGTAGTGGGCAAGAACATTAGCGACGACAACAGGTATGAGCACGAAGTGACGCGCAAGCGGCACGAAAACTGCGAAGCACACAGTATTTGAGGGGGACAAAATGCTTGCAATGATTGATAACTTTGATTCCTACACGTACAACCTGGTGAGTTATTTCCGGGAGCTAGGGGAGGCGGTGACGGTGATCCGGAGAGACCGGATTTCCCCGGATCGCATCGGGAGGATGAAGGATCTGGAGGGAATTGTCATTTCGCCGGGACCGGGCTCTCCTTCCGAAGAGGACCCTTCGGTGGCGGTGATCCGGACATTTCAGGACAGAGTGCCGATACTCGGAGTCTGCCTCGGGCATCAGACCATCGGATTTACTTACGGGGCAGAGATCCGGCGCGGCAGAGCGCCGATGCATGGAAAGGTTCTTCCGGCATACAATAACGGGACGGGATTGTTTTCGGGTCTGCCTGGGGAATTTGCGGTGACGCGTTATCATTCACTGATTGTGTCCGGAGAAAATCTCCCGCCAGTGCTTGCGGTTGACGCGGTGGACGGGGAAGGAGTAATTATGGCAATGCATCACAAATACTGCCCGGTGTACGGTGTTCAGTTTCACCCCGAGGCGGTTCTCACGGCCTACGGTCATGAGCTGCTGGAAAATTTTCTTCGAATATGCAGGGACTACAGGATGAGCAGGGGATAAAAGCGGACGGGAACCGTGCCAGCAGTGATGAGAGAAATGGAAGAATGAAAAGAGAAGAAATTAACTACCGTTGTGTTGATGAGAGAAGTAAGGCGGGATTCGTGAATAGACGATGTAAGCTGAGAGATAATACGGCAGGGTGTATGACGGACGAGAAAGCGAGCGGGAGAAAGCAATGAGACGGATAATAACGGAAGAGTGGAGTGGAGAAGGGCTGACGCTGGAACGGCTTGCTAATGTCATCCGGAGAGATGGCATCAGCGGATCGGACTGGGCATTTCTGGATTCCTCGCTGAAAGGACCGGACGGAAGATATTCGATTCTTGGCCTGTATCCTTATCTTGAGGCGGAGGAAAGGAACGGGGAGCTGTTCGTGAATGGAGAGAGGAGGACGGGCGATCTTCTGGCTTTCCTGAAGGATTATATCGAGAATAACCGGGATAGACAGAACAGGGAATCCGGGACCGGCGGGGAGCGGAAGGATGGCGGACCGGTCATGACCGCAGGGGCTATCGGCTGGTTAAGTTATGATTACGGAAGGAAAAGGGCGGAGATACCGGGACGGCATGAAAACGATGATTCTTCCGTTGACGGAGGTCTGCCCGACGGGAGATTTGTCTTTTATGATCTGTATCTGGTTGAAGATCTTCTGGAGAACAGAATCTGGATCTGCACCGGGGAAAATCTGTCCGGAATTGGCGATTACCGGGAAAAAGTCCGGATGTGGGCCGAAGAAACAGCGGACCTCTGTGCAGAGAGAATCAGGAATGACAAACGGATTGTGCGGCATGATCCGGTCAGGAAGGGAGAGAGGGGAAAAACAGTCATATCCGGTGATCAGGGAAGGTCAGATGCCGGAGAAGGCACCGGAGAAGTGATTTTTTCCTCTGATTACGGAGAAGAGGATTACGAAGAGACAATCCGGAGGCTGGTTGAGTATATGAGGGCAGGAGATATCTACGTCATGAATATGACGCGCAGGATTACAGCGGAACACATCGGGGATCCGTATCAGATGTTCCGGTATCTGCGGAAGCATAATCCGTCGCCGTTCGGCGCATTCCTGTCCTTCGGAGAGTATGAGATTGTGTGCGCCTCCCCGGAGCGCTTCCTGAGGGTTCGGGATGGAGCCGTGGAGACCAGTCCGATCAAGGGAACGCGGAAAAGAGGGGATACGCCTGAGGAGGATCAGAGACTGAGGCAGGAGCTAGCGGAGTCGGAGAAGGACAAAAGTGAGCTGCTGATGATCGTGGATCTGGAGCGGAATGACCTGAACCGGGTGTGTGTGCCGGGATCCGTGAAGGTGCCGCGCATGTATTACATCGAAAGCTTCGCAACGGTGCATCATCTTATCTCGGATGTAACGGGGAGGCTGAGACCGGAGTGCAGTGCGGTGGATCTGCTCGATGCGGCTTTTCCGGGCGGGTCAATCACAGGCGCACCGAAGCGTCGTGCGATGGAAATCATCGATGAACAGGAGAACAGTAGCAGGGGACTGTATACAGGAGTCATCGGCTATCTGGGATTGGACGGGAACTGTGATTTTAATATCGTGATCCGGACGGCGGTCTGTCGAAATGGCTGCTGCAGCATCGGAGTCGGCGGGGGAATTACCGTGGATTCGGATCCGGAATTCGAATATGAGGAGACAAATCAGAAAGCGGCGGCACTGGTCGAGGCGATTCGTGCGGTAAACCACATGCTGTAAACAGCGCCACAGACTGTATAAGTCCCCGCGTCACTTCGCAGCTTCCGTGCGACTGGACTTATACAGTAAACCCCCATGCCCCGCAGGCGGAGCACCACAATAGATATAGCCTGTATTCTGAAAACCCATTATACTACCTCCTTATTTCGTGTATACTT
>NZ_JBQKIK010000018.1:0-69488 GCF_052117805.1 Bilifractor sp. LCP21S3_F8
TCAGACCATCACTTACTTTGGCACTGCAGTTGGTTTACTTGCGGCAAATGGTCAGTAAAAAGCCAGTTCTTTGCAGAGTCTGACCATCTCCAGGAAGACACTTTGTAAAAAGGGCGTGTGAAAAAACATTTCGTTTTTTCACACGCCCTTTTCTGTTGTGTTTCAAAATTAATTATGGAACGGGAGCCGGATCATGAAATCCAGCTCCCGTTTTTTTGCTTTTCAGCCAATTACGATTTTCCAAAAATCATTCGAACCAAATTATAATGTTCATGAACATTATAAAAAATTTTTGGTTACAAAAAACAACCGTTCTTCAGCAGCTGCTGTTATTTGATCATGTCCTTCAGAGCTTTTCCTGCCTTGAACTTCGGAGATTTGGATGCCGCAATCTCGATGGTCTCACCTGTCTGCGGATTTCTTCCGCTGCGCGCCGCTCTCTCAGATACTTCGAAGGTTCCAAATCCGACAAGCTGCACTTTATCTCCGTTCTTCAACGCTTCTGCTACAGTATCAATGAATGCGCCAAGAGCTTTCTCAGAATCCTTTTTCGAAAGTCCCGTTTTCTCGGCGATTGCTGCCACTAATTCGGTTTTGTTCATGTAATACTTCCTCCTAAAATTTACAATATATGGTCTTTTTATACTCTCAGACGCCTGATTTGTCAAGAAAATCCAGGTGTTTCAAGCATCCTCAAGAGTTTACTTTATACCATCCTCCGGCTTCTGACAACCGCCTTTTTGTTTTTTCCCGATTTGCACAGGATTTTTCCTGCGCACGGATTCACGATCTCTGTCTGAATTTAAATTTCTCGTCATGATCAGGGCATTTTTTGAAAATCGTCTGAACTCACGCCCGCTCTCTCACCTGCATTTTCAGTACAATAAACCGCCATGCGATACATCATGCCACATGCTGTACAAGCTACCGATTGCTCCGTTCTTCAGACGAGCCCGTACAGAAGCCGAGAAGAAATTCCCGGTTGTTCTTCTCCGGATCATCCAGCACAAGCTCCAGTGCCTTCTGGAGACAGACGCCGATCTCCGGTCCCTTCGGAATTCCTGCGTTGATCAGATCCCTGCCGTTAATCGCCAGGCCTTTCAGATCCACGCACTGATTCTCGCTGATAATCCTCTCTCCTACCTGAGCCACCCCGATCACACGGCGAAGCTTCTCCTCGCGCTTCCACTCGCTCTGCGCCATCGTATCCGCGTCCTGTACCCTGATGAAGAGCGGGAAAAGATCCTTCCCTACCTTATTGATAAGATGACGGACCTGCTTCTCATCCGGCTTTACTCTCCAGTCATGATAGATGATGAGCGTCCGCACCTGGCGGATGGTGTCGTTGTCCATCTTCAGCCGCCGCATGATCTTCACAGCCATGGCAGCGCCCTTCTCTCCGTGCCCCTTGAAATGATCAATTCCATTCGCGTCTGTCGTTCTGCATGCCGGTTTTCCCACGTCATGAAGAAGCATCGTGAAACGCAGAATTCTGTCGTTCTTCACCTCCGCCATGGAGACGAGAGTATGCTCGCCGACACTGTACATGTGATGCGGATTGTTCTGCGGCGTTCGCATCATCTCATCAAATTCCGGAAGGATGATCCTAGTGATCCCGGCCTGATAAGCCACCTTCAGATACTCCGGGTGGTCCGACGTAATCAGCTTTGTGAGCTCCGCGCAGATGCGCTCTGCACTGATCTTCGCCAGATTCGGAGCCAGCTTTACAATTCCCGCGATCGTCTCCGGATCAATTCCGAAATTCAGCTGCGCAGAAAAACGAACCGCGCGCAGAATCCGAAGAGCATCCTCTGAAAAGCGTTCCTCCGGGTTTCCTACACAGCGGATGCACCTGCGCTGCAGGTCATCCATTCCTCCGTAGAGATCAATCAGACCCTCTTCCTCATTGTATGCCATCGCGTTGATGGTGAAATCGCGGCGCTTCAAGTCCTCCGGCAGACTCGCCGTGAAGGTAACGTTCTCCGGATGACGGCTGTCCTTATATGTACCGTCAATCCGATAAGTCGTCACCTCATGCGCTCTGCCGCCCACAAGCACCGTCACCGTTCCATGCTCGATTCCGGTATCCACCGTCTTCACAAAAATCCGCTTCACCTGCTCCGGGAGCGCCGACGTCGTGATATCCCAGTCCTCCGGCCTTCTTCCCAGAATGGAATCACGCACACATCCGCCTACGATATAAGCTTCATATCCCTTTGCATGCAGGCTGTCCAGAACCATGCGGACAGTCGCCGGTATTCTTATCTTCATACTACAAAGTACCTTTCCACTCTCACTTCAGTTTTCCGGAGCTTCTCCGTCTGAACTTCTACCATAATAATCCGTTTTACAGCCTGATGCAAGCGAAGCGGTACCGTCAGCCTGTCAAGAGACTGTCAAGCGAAGCAGTACCGTCAGCCTTGACAACCATTTCTATTGAGGTTAGAATTTATGCTGATTGCGTTCGCGAAGAAACCGCAACCACATTAAGTACCGTTATGTACATGATCGATAAATAATCAGGAGTTCACTATGGCAAAGGATAAGAAATTAGTAGAGCAAATCACGTCGATGGAAGACGATTTTGCGCAGTGGTATACCGATGTCTGCGTCAAGGCCGATCTGATCGGATACACCAGCGTAAAGGGCTGCATGGCGATTAAACCCGCCGGCTATGCGATCTGGGAGAATATCCAGAATAATCTCGACGCCCGCTTCAAAGCGACCGGCGTTCAGAACGTATATATGCCGATGCTGATCCCGGAAAGCCTTCTCAACAAGGAGGCGGAGCTTGTGAAAGGCTTCGCTCCGGAGGTTGCTTGGATCACCCAGGGCGGATCCGAGAAGCTGACTGAGCGTCTCTGTGTGCGCCCGACTTCCGAGACACTGTTCTGCGATTTTTATGCAAAAGACATCCATTCCCACAGAGATCTTCCAAAATTATACAACCAGTGGTGTTCCGTTCTGCGTTGGGAGAAGACAACCCGTCCCTTCCTCCGCTCCCGTGAATTCCTGTGGCAGGAGGGTCATACCGCTCACGCAACCGCAGAGGAATCGGAAGAGAGAACCGTTCAGATGCTGAACGTCTATGCCGATTTCCTGGAGCAGGATATGGCTATCCCTGTAATTAAAGGACAGAAAACCGAGAAGGAGAAATTTGCAGGCGCAAAGCACACTTACACCGTCGAAGCCATGATGCACGACGGAAAGGCCCTTCAGTCCGGCACCAGCCACAACTTTGACGACATCTTCGCAAAGGCTTACGGCGTACAGTTCACCGACAAGGACAATACCCTCAAGTATGTGCATCAGACCTCCTGGGGAATGACCACCCGTGTCATCGGAGCCATGATCATGGTACACGGCGACAACAGCGGTCTCGTACTGCCTCCTCATATCGCTCCCGTTCAGGTCATGATCATTCCGATCCGCCAGGATGCCGAGGGCGTCATGGACAAGGCTCTCGAAGTAAAAACGGCGCTTGCCGCTGCCGGCGTCCGTGTGAATCTCGATGATTCAGAGAAGAGTCCCGGCTGGAAGTTCTCCGAGCAGGAGATGCGCGGCATCCCGATCCGTATCGAGCTCGGACCGAAGGACATCGAGAAGGGTCAGGCTGTTCTGGTTCGCCGCGACACCCGCGAAAAGACCATCGTCCCGATCGAAGAGATCCCGCAGCAGGTTCCCGTTCTGCTTGAAACCATTCAGACTGACATGTTCCGCCGCGCAAAGGAGCACCTGGACACCCATATCTATGACGCGACTGATTATGACACCTTCTGCAAAACTGTTGCAGAAAAGCCAGGCTTCGTGAGAGCGATGTGGTGCGGTGATGAAGCCTGCGAAAACAAGATCAAGGCAGATACCACGGCTACCTCCCGTTGCATCCCCTTCAAGCAGATCAGGATCAGCGACCGGTGTGTATGCTGCGGAAAGCCGGCAAAGCATGAGGTTATCTGGGCAAAAGCGTACTAAAAATATAATTGTTATGGCCTTCGAAATCGCATCCGGACTCTTTCGCACGCTTCGCGTGCGTCAAGCCTTTCTGCGTTTTCGAAGAGCTCTCTTTTATTACTCTGTATAAGCTTCGCGTCACTTCGCTGCTCCGCAGCTTCCGTGCCGCTAACAGGTATTCGGATTTCGCGCATTCGCGCTTCATCCTCATACCTGTTGCCTTCGAAATCGCATCCGGACTCTTTCGCACGCTTCGCGTGCGTCGAGCCCTTCTGCGTTTTCGAAGAGCTTATACACTAAAAAACGCTGAATTTACCGGAGATTTCTTGTGAACTTTTTTCGCAAGTTTCCCCTTCACATTCTGCAAGTGTTAGGTTATTATAGTAGGGCACACAAGATGTTGTGCCCTACTTTTTGTTTTTAACAAAATATAGTACATTCAAACAGGCAGAGTTCCAGAATCTGTTTTTTCACTACCCAGGGGGATTAGAAATGGAAAAGAAAGTTACTACAAATGTCATCAAACGAAATGGCGAAGAGGTTACCTTCGACATTACGAAGATCTGCAACGCAATTGCAAAGGCCAACAATGAAGTCGACAAGATTCATCAGATGAATCCGTATCAGATTCAGGCGATCGCTGACAATGTCGCGGACCGCGTCAGCCAGTCCCCTCACGCGGTCAACGTCGAGGATATCCAGGACATGGTAGAGACCGGAATCATGGAGATGCGCGGCTTTGAGGTTGCGCAGAAGTATGTCCGCTACCGTTATAAGAGGACGCTCGCGAGAAAATCAAACACCACGGACGATGGTATTCTCTCGCTGATCGAGCAGAACAATGAAGAGGTGAAGCAGGAGAATTCCAACAAGAACCCTGTCATCAACTCCACCCAGCGTGACTACATGGCCGGAGAGGTCAGCAAGGATCTGACAAAGCGTATTCTCCTTCCGGAAGATATTGTGCAGGCCCATGAAGCCGGAATCATTCACTTCCATGACTCCGATTACTACGCGCAAAAGGAGCACAACTGCGACCTGATCAACCTGGAGGACATGCTGCAGAACGGAACCGTCATCAGTGAGACCCTGATTGAAAAGCCCCACAGCTTCTTCACCGCCTGCAATGTCACCACACAGATTGTCGCTCAGGTTGCATCCAACCAGTACGGCGGTCAGTCCTTTACCCTCGCCCACCTCGCGCCCTTCGTGGACATCAGCCGGCAGAAGATCCGCAAGGAGGTCATCGCCGAGCGTCAGGAATGCGGAGAGGACATGGATGAGAAGATTATCAACCTCATCACTGAGCGCCGCCTTGCGGAAGAAATCAAGAGCGGCATCCAGACCATCCAGTACCAGCTCATCACTCTGATGACCTGCAACGGACAGGCTCCCTTCGTAACCATGTTCATGTATCTGGATGAGGTTCCGGACGGACAGACGAGAACCGATCTCGCCGCCATCATCCGTGAGGTTCTGGTTCAGAGAATGCAGGGTGTCAAGAACGAGAAGGGTGTATGGATCACCCCTGCTTTCCCGAAGCTGATCTACGTTCTGGACGAGGACAATATCCATCCCGACTCAAAGTACTACTATCTCACCGAGCTTGCGGCGAAATGCACCGCAAAGCGCATGGTTCCCGACTACATCTCCGCCAAGAAGATGAAGGAATACAAAAACGGCGATGTATATCCCTGCATGGGATGCAGAAGCTTCCTCACACCGGACAACGAAAGTGTACCGGAAGGTCTCTGCGACAACGACAACAAGTCCGGATCCAGAAATCACATCGACGGAAAGCACAAGTACTACGGACGTTTCAACCAGGGCGTCGTTACCATCAATCTTGTCGATGTGGCCTGCTCCTCCAAGAAGGACATGGACAAGTTCTGGGAGATCCTTGATGAGAGACTTGAGCTCTGCCACCGTGCTCTCCGCTGCCGCCACGAGAGACTTCTGGGGACACCTTCCGATGTTGCCCCGATCCTCTGGCAGTATGGCGCGCTCGCGAGACTGAAGAAGGGCGAAACCATCGACAAGCTCCTGTACAACAACTACTCCACCATCAGTCTCGGATATGCGGGTCTCTATGAGATGTGCGTATACATGACCGGAAAGAGCCACACCGACCCTGAGGCAAAACCGTTCGCCCTCAAGGTTATGCAGCACCTGAACGACAAGTGCGCCGAGTGGCGTGCCGCGGAGCATATCAGCTACTCCCTGTACGGAACCCCGATGGAATCCACCACATACAAATTCGCGAAGTGCCTGCAGAAGCGCTTCGGCGTGATAAAGGATGTCACCGACCACAACTACATCACGAACAGCTACCATGTCAACGTCCGCGAGAAGATCGATGCCTTCCAGAAGCTTAAGTTCGAGGCCGATTTCCAGAAGCTTTCCCCGGGCGGAGCCATCAGTTATGTCGAAGTTCCGAACATGCAGGACAATATCCCCGCCGTAATCTCGGTGATGCAGTTCATCTACGACAACATCATGTACGCTGAGCTGAACACCAAGAGCGATTACTGCGAGGTCTGCGGTTATGACGGAGAGATCCAGATCAAGGAGGACAAGCACGGAAAACTGATCTGGGTATGCCCGAACTGCGGAAACACCGATCAGAGCAAGATGTCCGTCGCGCGCCGCACCTGCGGATACATCGGAACCCAGTTCTGGAACCAGGGCCGCACACAGGAAATCAAGGACAGAGTCCTTCACCTATAATCTGTGTTCTTTAGCGCTGTAATATACAGTAAACCTCATACGATAAGCCGTGCCACACACTGTATATGCTGAGGATTGCTCCGTGCTTCGCACGGTATATGTCCCCGTGGCACGAGAGCTGCCTCACAGCTTCCGTGCCGCTGACAGGTATAAGCTACGAATTGATTAAGACCGCCACACCAGCCACCTTCCATGAATATATGTCTCCCGCATGTGTCTCCGGCAGCAGCCACTGCCCGACTCCGTCATCCGGAACACCAGAGCGGACCAGGCGACACACGGAATCATGGAAGCGGCCGGTGCGGCGGTTTCTTTTGCATCACGCATCATAAACGCAGGTGATCGCGGGGTGATCCGGAGTTGCCGGAGCTTGTGGCGGCATGTGACAGTTTCTTTCTGCAGTATATTTTTTCCTCTGGAAAAATAATACAAAAGTTAATCCGTCAAACAATTCATCAGGTGTCTAAAATGTTTTTTAAAGAAACTGAACAAGTATTTACGAAAGGATTGTGTCTATGAATTACGCGAACATCAAGGAGTTTGACATAGCGGATGGCCCGGGCGTCAGAGTCAGTCTCTTCGTCTCCGGCTGCAGACACCACTGCAAGGGCTGTTTTAATTCCATGACCTGGGATTTCAATTATGGAACGCCTTTTACCGAAGAAACCACAGAAGAAATTCTGAAGGCTCTCAGACCGGATTATATCCAGGGTTTCACGCTTCTGGGCGGCGAACCCTTTGAGCCGGAGAACCAGCGGGTCCTTGTCGGACTTCTGAAGCGGATCCGTGAGACATACCCCTCCAAGGATATCTGGTGCTACACCGGCTACACCTATGATGTCGATCTGATGGAGGGAGGCAAAGTGTACACCGATGTCACGGACGAGATGCTCTCCTACATCGACCTCATCGTCGACGGTGAGTTCATTGAAGCGCAGAAGGATGTCACCCTTCTCTTCCGCGGAAGCCGCAACCAGCGTCTCATCGGCCTGCATGGGTACAAGGCTCCCGAGGAACGGAAGCACAATCTTAAGAAATGATCATTATCACTGCCCACTCGCACCAGGTAAGCCTGACTTTTTTCCCAGACTTTTATCATCAAGGACAAAGCTTTTAAAGCACCTTTTTTGGCTTATACCAGCGCAAAGCTTTTAAAGCATCACTGCCTGGTATAAGCCAAAAAAAAGAAAAGAAAAAGAAAACTTTTTTGAATTACCTGTTGACAACAAGGGAGGTCAGGCCTATACTATAAACAGTAATCGTTCTCATTATTATTTTAAAGAAAGGATAAAGGCATGGCAGTATTGAAACACAGCCGCCAGAGGGAAGCTATCTACAATAATCTCCAGAATCGCAAGGATCACCCCACAGCGGATATGATTTTTGCGGATATACGGAAGGAATTTCCGAATATCAGTCTTGGAACTGTATACCGTAACCTCTCCCTTTTATCTGATCTTGGCAAAATCCAGAAGCTTGCCGCAGACGGTGTCGCGGACCGGTTCGACGGAAACGTCCTTCCACACGATCACTTTATCTGCCGCAGGTGCGGAGCTATGACAGATATGGATTTTGTGGATACGGAACGGTTCAAGGAGGAAGCAGCCCGCCGCTTTGACGGCGAAATTGAAAGCTGCAGTATTGTTTTCTACGGGATCTGCGCAGACTGCAAGAAAAAGGAAGCGATGAACCTGTCTGAAGAAGAATATTCTTCTGAGACGCAGCACCCCGTCGGGATTCAGCCCACAGCATAAGCTGTCACTCCAATAAGATTTGTTGTGTAATTGTTTCAGTTGGTTATGATGGTTTTTGTCCGATTACCCTGAGGAGGTAAAACGACAGCACAATTTTTCTTTAAGAAAGGTGGTAACTCAAATGGCTAAATGGAAATGTACAGTATGTGGACACATCTATGATGAAGAGGTTGAAGGCGTAAAGTTCGAGGATCTTCCTGCTGATTGGAAGTGCCCGACCTGCAAACAGCCGAAATCCAAATTTGTAAAGATCGATGAGACTGCTGAGCGCACATGGGCTGCCGAGCATGTAGTAGGCATTGCCGCTGACGTTCCGGAAGATATCAAGGAAGGCTTGAAGGCTAATTTCGAAGGTGAGTGCTCTGAGGTTGGAATGTATCTGGCAATGGCTCGTGTAGCATTCCGCGAGGGATATCCGGAAATCGGTCTGTACTATGAGAAGGCTGCTCATGAAGAGGCAGAGCATGCTTCCAAGTTTGCCGAGCTCCTTGGCGAGGTTGTAACCACAAGCACAAAGAAGAACCTTGAGCTTCGTGTAGAGGCTGAGTATGGCGCAACCGAAGGAAAGTTCGAGCTTGCAAAGAGAGCAAAGGCTGAGAATCTGGACGCAATCCATGACACTGTTCATGAGATGGCTCGTGATGAGGCAAGACATGGCAAGGCATTCGAGGGACTTCTGAAGAGATATTTCGGAAAATAATTCAAAAGAATATTCCGAGAGAATAATTCGAGAAAGCTGATATATAAAATTCCCGGCATCACAGCTGAAAACTGCCAAGGCAGCGAACAGCTGATGCCGGGGATTTTTTTGTATTCGGAAATATGGTATTCTGCCAAAGGGTGCCAGGCAGCCAGAGATTTACCCATCTTCAGGGATATAGCAGTTTTGTTGCTGAAGACTGCATGGTCTGAAAAATATTTGTCATATGACCGGAGTATGCTTTACTCCCGACGAGGAATCCACATAATCCGCAGTGTCCTCCTTGCCGGACAACGCGTCCGCAAGATCCGCAAATTGCTTCAGATCCAGTGCCTCGCCCCGGATGTTCTCCGAAAGCCCGCATTTCTCCATGGCAGATTCAATCTGTTCTCTGGAATAATCAAGCTCGCGGCTGTTTCTCAGTCCGTTGAAAAGTGTCTTTCTCCGCTGCGCAAACGATGCCCGGATCAGACGGAACATCAGTCCTTCATCTTGCACCTGAACTCTTTCTTCCGCTGACCGGCCGGTCAGACGGATCACCGCGCTTCCTACGTTCGGCCTTGGCATGAAGCAGTTCGGAGGCACATTTGCCACAATTTCAGGTCTGGAGTAATACTGAACTGCCAGCGACAGAGCCCCGTAATCCTTTGTTCCAGGGGATGCCTGCATCCGTTCCGCAACCTCCTTCTGGACCATGACAGTCACGGACTCCAGCGGAACCTTCTTCTCAAGAAGCTCCATCAGAATAGGGGTCGTGATGTAATATGGAAGGTTTGCCACAACCTTAACCGGTCTTCCGCCGTTGTGCTCCTCCACAAAGCGGTTCAGATCAATTGTGAGAATGTCCTGATTGATCACCGTCACATTGTCCCAGTCCGAAAGTGTGTCCTCCAGGATCGGTATCAGATTGCGGTCGATTTCCACCGCATACACCTCGCGTGAAGCATAGGCAAGGTACTGGGTGAGTGTTCCAATTCCCGGTCCGATTTCCACCACACAGTCATCCCGTCCGATCCCTGCAGCACGAATTATCTTCTCCAGCACGTGGGGATCGATCAGAAAGTTCTGACCGTATTTCTTCTGAAATCGAAAGCCGTACTTCTGCAATATTTCAATTGTTCTGGCCGGCGTACCGAGCCAGGGCTCTTTTCTTGATTCACTCAATTCCTCTGTCCCCTGAAAAAAATACAGCATGATGCTGTCTCTGGTCGTGTTGTCTCCGGTTCTGCGATCTCCGGTTCTGTGGTCTCCAGTTCTGCGGTCTCCGGTTCTGCGATCCCTGGTTCTGCTGTCCCTGCTCCGCAAGCAGGCGCCGACGGATTTATGAAGCTGGCCGCGCCGGCTTCGTTTCCGGTGCGGCCAGAGATTCTCTGCCTGTTCAGGTAAGATTGAAATCCTTCTCCTGAAGCACAAGCCATTTATCCTTTTTGTTTTTCCTGCTTCTGCGGCGCTTCGCCGAGGAGCGGCTGATCGCCTTGTCAATCATGTCCTTCACGATCGAAATGGTCACAGGCTCTTCCTCTGTCTGCATATTGCCGATCATGGTGTAGAGCGCAAGGATCGCCATGTCGTCGATCTTATAACCATTTTCTGTCGCATAGGTTCTGGCGAATGTGATCAATTCATCGTTTGTGAAAACAGGAATAGAGATGACTCGGTCGAACTTCGCGGCAAAACGCGGATATTTCTTAAGAAACGCACGCATTGCAACCTTCTCATCCTCGATGATTGTGATCATGCAGTCCGTCCGGAATTCCATTGCCTGGCTCAGCTTCTCAACGGTAGCCTCGTTCATTCCCGAGACATCCTCGATAACGAAGAAACCGCCCGCCATTCTGGCTACAACCTTCGCAGGATCCTTCTCATTCAGATCGGCGCCTTTGACTCTGGCAACCTTTGCCGCATCCATGCCGAGATCCTTGCACATCGCGACGACGAGTCCGTGTGTCAGACGGGTTTTTCCGGTTCCACGAGCCCCCATGACCGCGATATTGCCGTGAAGGGATGTCTTCTCACCTGCATGCTCATATACACAGCTGATCGCTTCCAGAATCTGAGCGTCCATTCCGGGGATTCTTGCAAAATATGTGAAGATCTTTCGCTGTTCCTCATTCATCCGCGTCGGCTTTGCCCGGTTCATGATACGGATCCGGCGCTCCTCCGGAGTCTCTTCGCTCAGGATCTTGTCGATTGAAATCGGCACGGTATTAGCGCCGATGGTATCCAGAGGTATCGTATGCGTATGAGAGGCTCTCTCTTCCTCGCTTGGCTGCGGATCCGGAATCTCAAGCTCCTCGATGTAATGAATTTCCTTTTTCTTTGGTTTCGCAGAATCAGCGTCTGCTGACGCTTCATCTGTTCTGACCTCTTTCGACGGTACGCTTCCGGCGCCTGCAGCAGCTCCTTCTGTCCCAGACCCAGCCCCAGCCTTCAGTGTCTCTGGTGTGACCTCTCTGGACAGATCTTCTTCTTCAAGATCACGGAGGCGGATTCCGCCCGCCAGATCCTTCGATTTTTCTGTCTCCTCCGGTACTTCTTCCTCGACCACCTCAGCCTCTTCCGGCGATTCTTCCTCGACCACTTCGGCCTCTTCCGGCGATTCTTCCTCGACCACTTCGGCCTCTTCCGGCGATTCTTCCTCGACCACTTCGGCCTCTTCCGGTGATTCTTCCTCGACTACTTCGGCTTCCTCCGGCGATTCTTCCTCGACCACTTCGGCCTCTTCCGGCGATTCTTCCTCGACTACTTCGGCTTCTTCCTCGACCGCTTCGGCCTCTTCCGGCGATTCTTCCTCGACTACTTCGGCTTCTTCCGGCGATTCTTCCTCGACCACTTCAGCCTCTTCCGGTGATTCTTCCTCGACCACCTCGGCCTCTTCCGGTGATTCTTCCTCGACCACTTCGGCCTCTTCCGGTGATTCTTCCTCGACCACTTCAGCCTCTTCCGGTGATTCTTCCTCGACTACTTCAGCCTCTTCAAACCGGGTCCCGGTCTTAACCCCTGTCCCGTCAGAGACCTTTTCCTCTACAATCTCAGCTTCTGCTTCAGGAGTCTCGATTTCGACGGCCTCTGCCTCTTCCACCGGAGCCTCTGCTTTTACGGTATCTGCCTTTTCCGCGGCAGCCTCAGCCTTTGAAGCACCTGTCTCTTCCACCGGGGTCTCTGCTTTCACGGTATCTGCCGTCTTCGCGGCAGCCTCTGCTTTTGAAGCACCTCTTTCTTCCGCCGGAGCATCTGCTTTCGCAGTGCCTGCCGTCTCCTTCTTCGCAGCTCCCGCCGCGATTTCACTCGAGAAGGATCCTGCTGTCTCAGCGAGAAATGCATCCAGATTAAAATCTCCGGTATTCATCTTCCTGCTGGTTCCTTCTCTGCGCGCCTTCTCGGCTGCGGCAGCCGCCGGCGTCATTTTTCTCTCTGAAACAGAATTCTGCTGCTTTAATTCCGGATTATTCGACGGTCTCGCACTTCCACCGACACTCGAAGCCTGCGATTCGTCAGTGCTCCTCCGGAAATCCGATCGCAGATCTTCATCTGAGTATCTCTCTGTATCGGCTGTCCGTCCGGCATCTGAAGTTCCGCGAAGATCAGATCCCGCATACCGGCCCGGATTCCTTCCGGAATCGACGGTAGCATTCTGATCCCGATTTCTTCCGGAATCAACACTTTCCTCTGTAAAGGAGTGTATTACATGATGGAAGCCCTTTTCCAGTCTGTCCTTGAATTCCACTGCCGCGGACTCTGCCGGATGCTCCTGCTCCGAACCCGTTCCTCTTCCGGAGCTCTGATTGTCGGATTCCATAGAACCAACGGCTTCCGCGCGATTTCTGTCACGCTTCATGAATGAGGAAGATTCCGGGACTTCCCTTTCCTCTTCCTTAAATATGCCGGCTCTCGCGGAAGCGTCCTCCTCTGTGCTCTCTGTATCCTCAGAAGGCGCCCCTGCGCTCTGCTCCTGTTTCCTGCGGTTTGCCGCTGCCTTCATCCGGTTATAGTTCTGTTCCTGTGAAGGTGTCAGAGCCGCGTACTGCTTCTTGAGCTCCATCGCCTTCATGACATATCTGCCCTCGCTGAACCACAGAATCAGATCGTCACAGGTTTCCACGCACTTCTTTGTATCACCTGCTTTCGAATACAGGACGGCAAGCTCATAAGCCCATCGCTCGGTATACTCCCGTTCCTTGTATTCCTCCAGAACATCGATCTGTGCCTCCAGCGGCGCGCCCTTTGCCTTGAACAGCTTATACTGCAGAAGACAGCGTGAATTGTCGTTTTTGGCGACCTTGGAAAATTCCCGGAAATATTTTTCCGCCTCATCGATCTGATGCAGACGGATGCAGACTTCTACCAGGCGGTACAGAATATTACGCCCGATGGAGGCGCGGCTGTACGCGAGAACCAGTATATCCTTAGCGCTCTCATAGTCCTTATTCACTTCATATACATCTGCCACCATGTTCAGGGTGTTAATGCTCTTGACACGGCGCCAGTCAATCGAATCGACGATGCTCAGGGCGTTTTCATAATCCTTCTCCCTGACATAAGCCGTCAGTTCGTCTAATTTCTGATGATATTCCTCTTTATCCAAGGTTTATCGCCTCCCGTTAATATTATCTATACTCCTTGAAACCCCTTATCCATGCGCTGCCTGCGCTCCCCGGGCACAACTGGTTATTCCGGTGAAACCTCTCCATGAAAATCAGATGACTTCACTTCGATCTTGTCCAGCTTCCAGATGTCATCGACATATTCCTGGATGGTGCGGTCCGAGCTGAACTTTCCGGAATGCGCAATATTCAGAATCGCGCTCTTATACCACTCCTCCGAATTGCGGTACTTTGATTCCACGCGTTCCTGAGCGGCCGCGTAGGACTTGAAGTCCGCGAGAATGAAATAAACATCCGCACGGTTCCCGTTCTGCGGATACAGAAGGGAATTGTAGATGTCCCGGAACATCTCCATGTCTCCGTTGGAATACATGCCGTTGATCAGCTGCATGAGAACCTGACGGATATCGGCGTCGTTGTTGAAATACTGCATCGGATCGTAGCCGCCGTTCTTCTCATAATCGATGACCTGCTCCGCCGTCAGTCCGAAGATAAAGGCGTTATCCTCACCGACCTCATCGACAATCTCCACATTTGCGCCGTCCATCGTTCCCAGCGTCAGAGCGCCGTTCAGCATGAACTTCATATTTCCGGTTCCGGATGCCTCCTTGCTCGCGGTGGAAATCTGCTCGGATACATCCGCCGCCGCAAAAATAATCTCCGCGTTGCTCACGCGGTAGTCCTCAATGAAGACAACCTTGATCTTGTTCTTGATGCTCGCGTCATTATTGATCACATCCGCGACATTATTGATCAGCTTGATGATCTTCTTCGCCCGCTCATAGCCCGCGCTTGCCTTCGCTCCGAAAATGAAGGTTCTCGGGTAGAACGGAAGTTCCGGATGCTCCTTGATCTTATTGTACAGATACATCACATGAAGAATGTTCAGCAGCTGACGCTTATACTCATGCAGTCTCTTTACCTGTACGTCGAAGATGGAACGGGGATCGACCTCGATTCCGTTGTGCTCCTGAATATATTTTGCCAGACGCAGCTTGTTCTGGTACTTGATATTGCTGAATTCCGCCTGCGCCTTCTCATCATCCGCATAGATGGCAAGCTTGCTGATCGTGGACAGATCCGTCACCCACTCCTTGCCGACGTGACCGGTTACCCACTCTGCCAGAAGCGGATCTCCGTGAAGCAGGAAGCGCCGCTGCGTGATTCCGTTTGTCTTGTTGGAGAACTTCCACGGATACATCTCATAGAAATCCTTCAGCTCACGTTTCTCCAGAATCTCTGTATGAAGCTTCGCAACACCATTTACCGAGAATCCGCCTACGATCGCAAGGTTTGCCATCCGCACCTGGCCGTCGTAGATGATCGCCATGCTGCGGATCTTCTCATCACTGTTCTGCGGATACTTGATCTTAACTGCCTCACAGAACCTGCGGTTGATCTCCTCGACAATCTGATAGATACGCGGAAGCAGACGGGAGAACAGCTCGATCGGCCATTTCTCCAGAGCCTCGGCCATGATGGTGTGATTCGTATAAGCGCAGGATTTTGTCACAATCTCCCAGGCCTCATCCCACTCCAGGTGCTGCTCGTCCAGAAGAATCCGCATCAGCTCCGGGACGGTAAGCGTCGGATGTGTGTCGTTCATATGGAAGCACGCCTTCTCCGGAAGCTTATGAATATCATCATGTCCCTTCAGGAACTTCTTCACCGCGGTCTGGATGCTTGCGGAAACGAAGAAATACTGCTGCTTCAGGCGAAGCTCCTTGCCGGCCATATGATTGTCGTTCGGGTAGAGAACCTCGGTCAGCGTCTGCGCCAGATTCTCCTGCTCCACTGCCTTGTAATAATCACCCTTGTCAAAGGAATCCAGCGAAAAATCATTGATGGCCTCCGCATCCCAGATGCGCAGGGTGTCTACCACATTGTTATTGTAGCCGACAATCGGAAGATCATAGGGAACGGCACGTACCGACTGATAGCCCTCCTGGTGGTAGTAATTTCTGCCGGTCTTCTCATCGTAGTCAACCGCGACGTACCCGCCAAATTTGATCTCCTTCGCATACTCCGGACGCTTCAGCTCGAAGGGGTAGCTTCCATCCTTCAGCCAGTTGTCCGGCTTCTCAATCTGATACCCATCCTTGATCTCCTGCTTGAACATGCCGTAGTGATAACGGATTCCGCAGCCGTAAGCGGTGTAGCCGAGGGTGGCAAGCGAATCCATGAAGCAGGCAGCCAGTCTGCCAAGTCCGCCGTTTCCAAGTGCAGGGTCTCTTTCTTCATCCTCGATGGCATCCAGATCAATTCCCATCTCATCCAGTGCCTGCTTTACCTCACCGTATGCGGTAAGCGCCAGAAGGTTATTGCCGAGATATCTTCCGGTCAGAAATTCCATCGACATGTAGTAAACGATCTTCGGATCATCCTTCTTCATGGTCTGCTGGGTCGCCATCCAGTTGTCAATAATGACATCCTTGACGACATAGCATACCGCCTGGTAGATCTGATGATTGCTCGCTTCCTCCAGAGTCGTCCGGAACAGTCTTCTGATCTCATCTTTAACTTCCTTCTTGAAATTATCTTTCTTGAATATCGGATTAAGCATTCTTTCCCCTTTCACTGAAAAAACACTGCCGGAAACGCACCGGCGTATCCGCGGATAACGGAATACATGCGCTCTGCCACTTCTCCGGTTTTCGTCCCGCTGCCGCGACGCTCACCTGAGTGAAACAGCCATACGCCACATCTCTCGGCAAACTGTAAAGCCGCGGACCGCTCTGCACCCGCCGCTCCCGCGATCTCACAGGTATGACATTCTAATTATACGATCATCAATCGCTTCGATATTCCTCGCTCCCGCAATCCTGCAGGTATGACATTAGGGAGTCCGGCAGATCCGGGCTCCCAGAAATATCCTTACTGTTTCTCGACACCCAGAGTGACTTCCTCAGAATTGATCTTCCAATCCTTGGTATAGCCGGCCGTCTCGCCGATCACGATATCATCGGCCAGAACGACTCTGGAGATCTTTTCTTTGTTCGCCTTCAGAATGTCCGCGATATGACGGTTGCCCTTTGCGTAGACCTTGATGCGGTCCATAACCTCAAAGCCGGCTTCCTTGCGCATCGTCTGAATCTTGCTGATCAGCTCCGCGACGAAGCCCTCCTCAATCAGCTCCGGAGTCAGCGCGGTATCCAGCATCACGGTCACGCCCTGATCCGCCTGCGCCACATAACCCTCAGTCTGCGCGATATCAATGAGGAGATCCTCTCTTGCAAGAGAAATGCTCTGCCCGTCAACAGAAATCGTCAGCACACCGTTCGCGTTGAGTTCCGCTACCGCCTCTGCTCCGTCCAGCCCGGAAAGAGCCTTCCGGATGCCTCCGACCAGCTTTCCGTACTTCGGGCCGACTGTCTTCAGCTGCGGCTTGATGCTGTACTCCACCTTCAGATCATCCGAAAATTCCACGGACTTTACATTCAGCTCATCGGTCACAATCTTGGTGTAGAAGTCATCCAGACGGAAGTCCGCCTTGACATACATTCTGGAAAGCGGCTGACGGTTCTTGATACCGGAAGCATTTCTCGCGGCGCGGCCGAGCACAACAATTCTCGTAACCTCACGCATGTTCTGCTCGAGATCCTTATCGATCCACGCCTCGTTCACGGTCGGATAATCACAGAGATGAATGCTCTCCGGAGCACTGCTGTCGACGCTGCGGACGAGGTTCTGATAGATGTCCTCCGTCATGAACGGAATCATCGGAGCCGCTGCCTTGCAGAGCTCGACAAGAGCGGTATAAAGCGTCAGGTAGGCATTGATCTTGTCCTGCTCCATTCCCTTCGCCCAGAATCTCTCACGGGATCTGCGCACATACCAGTTGCTCATGTCGTCGACGAAGGACTCCAGAGTCTTGGCAGCCTCCGGGATACGATACTGATCGAGATCCGCGTCCGTCTCCTTGATCGTAGAATTCAGACGGGACAGAAGCCATTTGTCCATGACAGAAAGCTTGTCGTAATCCAACTTATACTTTGTCGGATCAAAATTGTCGATATTCGCGTAAAGTACCCAGAACGCATAGGTATTCCAGAGCGTTCCCATGAATCTTCTGGAATACTCCATCACAGCCTTGTCATGGAACTTGTTCGGAAGCCACGGTGCGCTGTTGATATAGAAGTACCAGCGGATCGCATCCGCTCCGAACTTGCGCAGCGCGGACATCGGCTCCACCGCATTGCCCTTGGACTTGGACATCTTGTTGCCGTCCTTGTCCAGCACAAGGCCGAGCACGATTACATTCTTGTACGCAGGCTTGTTGAACAGCAGTGTGGACTCGGCATGCAGAGAATAGAACCAACCTCTGGTCTGATCCACCGCCTCGGAAATAAACTGCGCCGGGAACTCCCTCTCGAACAGCTCCTTATTCTCAAATGGGTAATGAAGCTGCGCATAGGGCATCGCTCCGGAATCAAACCAGCAGTCGATAACCTCCGGCACACGGTGCATCTCGCCTCCGCAGTCCGGACATTTGATCGTGAACTGATCCACATAAGGTCTGTGAAGCTCGGTGTGCTCCGCGTCCGGATTTCCGGTCAGCTCCGCGAGTTCCTTTCTGGAGCCGACACAGATCTGCTTTCCGCAGTCCGGACAGGTCCATACCGGAAGCGGCGTGCCCCAGTAACGGTTTCTCGAGATACCCCAGTCCTGGATATTCTCCAGCCAGTTTCCGAATCTGCCTTCTCCGATCGTCGGCGGGATCCAGTTGATCTCCTTGTTGTTCCGCACGAGATCATCCTTAACGGCTGTCATCTTGATGAACCAGGACTCTCTCGCATAGTAAATCAGAGGAGTGTCGCATCTCCAGCAATGCGGATAATCATGCTCTACCTTCGGAGCCGCGAACAGAAGCTTTCTCTCGGAAAGATCCTTCAGGACCTCGGGATCCGCGCTGACCGTACCCTCATCTTTCATCTCGTGCTCGGTCGGCTTGCAGCGCATTCCCGCAAACTTTCCGGTCTCCGGCTTCAGACGGCCGTGATCGTCTACCATCTGAACAAACGGAGCGTCGTACTTTCTCCCGACGCGGGCATCGTCCTCACCGAATGCCGGTGCGATATGAACAATACCGGTACCATCGGTCATCGTTACATAATCATCGCAGTACACGAAAAATGCCTTCTTGTGCTGCTTCGCGGCTGCATCCGCCGCGCACTGATACAGAGGCTCGTACTCCTTGTATTCCAGATCCTTTCCCTTAAAGGTCTCAAGGATCTCGTATGGCTTTTCTCCCTCCTCCTTCGCGACAGGCCCGAGAACCTTGTCCAGAAGAGCGACCGCCATGTAATAGGTATATCCGTCCGCGCACTTCACCTTCGCGTACGCGTCCTCCGGATTCACGCAGAGCGCGATGTTGGAGGGAAGCGTCCACGGCGTGGTGGTCCATGCCAGGAAATATGCGTCCTCGCCCTTTACCTTAAAGCGGACGATCGCGGTGCGGTCCTTGATGGTCTTGTATCCCTGCGCAACCTCATGGGAGGAGAGCGGCGTTCCACAGCTCGGGCAGTAAGGAACAACCTTGAATCCCTTGTACAGAAGACCCTTCTTCCAGATTTCCTTCAGCGCCCACCACTCGGACTCGATATAATCATCATAGTAGGTAACGTAGGGGTTGTCCATATCGGCCCAGAATCCGACCTTACCGGAAAACTGCTCCCACATTCCCTTGTATTTCCATACGGATTCCTTGCACTTCTTGATGAAGGGCTCGATTCCGTAGGCTTCTATTTCATCCTTGCCCTCAATGCCGATTTCCTTCTCAACTTCCAGCTCAACAGGCAGTCCGTGCGTATCCCATCCGGCCTTCCGGGGGACCTCATATCCCTTCATCGTGCGGTATCTGGGAATCATATCCTTAATCACACGGGTCAGTACATGTCCGATATGCGGCTTGCCGTTCGCCGTTGGCGGACCGTCATAGAACATATACATAGGATGCCCTTCATTTTTCTTTACACTTTTCTCGAAGATCCGGTTCTCCTCCCAGAACTTCTCTGTCTCTCCCTCTCTCTCTACGAAGTTGAGGTTTGTATCGACTTTTCGGTACATATCAGTAATTTCCTCCTTTGGTTTACAATGTTTTCTCGTCACATGTAAAAAACCATATATGCCTTTCAGGCAATCTATTATAAAAAGACGGCTGAAGCATTGTCAAGCCATTCCACTGGTTTCATGCCTTTTTTTGCGCCTTCTCGCGCGAAGTCCGTCCCGTTTGCTGCGGATCACATCCGCCTCAGCCTCACTGCTGATCTTGATGGTCTTCACCACGTAGACCCTTCCCTCATCGGTATGCTTCATCCGGATCTTTCCCTTCAGATAACCGTGCTCCGGACACCAGGCCACGCTGTAGTAGTTCCGCGAATTCACGGAAAACCAGCGCATCTTCTTCCGGGACTTCCTTCCGCATCTGCAGCAGTAGGTACTGCAGACCTCCGGATCCTTCATCGCTTCCTCCTTGGTTTTGAACTCCCTGGAGATGTATTTGCTGTACCCGTTGTAAATCGTGTGGATTTCCTCGGTTTTCTTCTTCGGGTTCTGATACACGTCGATGGAGTCGTAGGCAAGCACGACATCCATGTCGATCTTCTGAAAAATCAGCGCGGTATACCTGGCATCTGACAGCGCCCGGTGAAATTCCTCGTCCTTTCCGAGCTTCAGGTAATCAATCCCGTATTCCAGTGCTCTGCGGCTCTTCATATCCTCGAACTGAACCGCGAACAGTTTCTGAACATCATAGTAATGAAGCGGTCCCTTCAACAGTTCAAGCACCTGATAATATTTCATATTTCGCTGAAGCTCTGTCAGATCAACGGTGCCCCAGGTGCAGAAAATCGATTCCGGACCGGCCCAGGCCAGGAACTGCCGGACCGCATCCGGAAAATAGTCGCCGTTCTTCAGTTCTTCTCTGCCGATATGCACAATCTCCCGTGTGCGGTAATTCAAAGATTTATAGACAACCGGCCGTATCACACGCTGAAACGTATCGACAATCTCCCGGTTCTCATCCAGCTTTACGGCCCCGATCTCAATAATCTCAAACGGAAGACGCTTCACCTCCCGGCTTTTGCCGTAGGGGCTCTGGTTCCACTCAAGATCAAAGACAATATAATTCATTGTTTCATGTCCTTTTTGCATAGATAGTTTTATCATAGCACATCCCTTTGTTGCCGCGCAATGCATACCCGCACTACTTTCTAAAGCTCCACCCGCCCAGTTACTGTACGCCCCATCTATGTACGGCAAGAACTTAAGCGGTGCGTATACAGAAAAACTTTCCCGGGCACAACGAGATAAAACACGCTGCGCGAGTTTTATCTCGCTATCGCGACGCTCGCCGCACACGAATACTTCGCATTCGGCTGCGGCTCACTGTTCGCGTAAACAAAGAGGCTGCTCAAGCGTACCCGCTTTCACAGCCTCTTTCTGAATCAGTATTCAATTTCCGGATATATACCGGATCAGCCTTTCACGCCTCCGGCCGTAACTCCTGTTATATACCGGATCAGCCCTTCACGCCTCCGGCCGTAACTCCTCCGACGATATATTTCGAGAGGAAGAGATATACGAAGATGACCGGGAAGATGGAGAAGGTGATGGACGCATATACCTGTCCCATATCAAACTTCAGCCAGTCCGCGGAACGGAGCTCTGCAATTAGCACGGGAAGCGTCTTCATGCTCTCCTTGTGCAGAATCAGCGCGGGAGTGAAGTAATTGTTCCAGCTGTTGACGAAGGTGAAGATCGCCTGCACCGCGATTGCCGGTTTCATAAGCGGCATAACGATGGTGTTGAAGATCCGGAATTCACCGGCTCCGTCAATCCTCGCGGCCTCCAGAAGAGAACCCGGAAGGTTTGAGTCCATGTACTGCTTCATATAGAAGAATACAATCGGCGACGCGACAGCCGGAACTACAAGCGGGAGATAGTGATCCATCAGATTCATCTTGCTGACCAGCTGTACAAAACCAAGCGCGGACACCTGCGTCGGAATCATCATGATCGCGAGAATAAAGGTGTAAATCGCCTTCTTTCCCTTGAAGTCATATGCGTGAATTGCGTATGCAGTCATCGTGCTGAAATACGTGCTGCACAGGGCGCTGAGGCCGGCAATGATCAGCGAATTCAGCATGCCGCGCACGAAAGGAAGCGATCCGTGCAGCATATTGTACAGATTCTCAATTAAATGTGAACTCGGGACCGGTGTAAACCCTTTGCCCAGCTCGCCGTTGGATCTGGTGGTATTGATGAACAGAATGTAGAACCAGATCAGACACAGGAAGGTCAGAAGGATGAGTATTATATAGGAAAAAATTCTTCTTCCCCTGACAGTTCCCTTCGCTGTTTTTTCTTCGTTATTTTGTACTGCAGCCATCTCCTGTCCCCTCCTTTCAGTCCTGCTTGTCCGCTGTTGTCTTGAACACAACCATACTCAGTAAACCGGTAATGATCAGCAGAATCACCGACAGGGCACCGGCCATTCCGTAGTTCTTGCTGTACAGATGCTTATTCAGATACATGATAAGCGTCATCGAAGAACGCATCGGATCTCCGCTTCCGTTCGTCAGGATCTGCGGAACATCGAACATCTGCAGACCACCGATCAGGGATGTGATCATGACGTACACAAAAATCGGTTTCAGAATCGGCATCGTAATGCGGAAGAAAATCTGTCTCGCATTGGCGCCGTCTACCTCGGCCGCCTCAAACAGCGACGAGTCAATGCCCAGCATACCTGCCATCAGGAGGATCGTCGTGTTGCCGAACCACATCAGGAAGTTCATAAACGCGACCATACCCCGGACGCTTCCGATATGAGACATGAACTTATAGGGCTTCGCAATCAGGTGCAGAGACATCAGAATCGAATTGACAGGCCCGCTGTCCGCAAAAAGGGTGAAGAACAGCATGGCAAACGCCGATGCCATAATCAGGTTCGGGAGATAAATCACAGTCTTGAAAAATCTTTGCGCTTTCAAGTGCAGGGACGGATCGGTGAACCAGGCTGCAAGCGCCAGCGAGACTACGATCTGGGGCACAAATCCAAGCACCCACATGATCATGGTGTTCGCGAAATACTTCGGCAGATCACCGCTCGTAAACAGCTTTGCGTAATTTGCAAGTCCGATGAAATTCGGTCCGATCTGCTTCAGACCCGATCTGTAATTTTCAAAAAAACTGTTGTAAATGGTAGAAACCAGCGGAATCATCTGAAAGATTACAAACACCGCCATAAAGGGTATCAGAAAAATATATCCGTACCGGTTATGCCTTTTGATCCTGCTTTTCTTATGCTTTTCCATACCCTGACCTCCCGACTCAAATGGCTCCGATTTATATCTGCGTATAAAAACGGGGATCCGTCAGAGCAGATCCCCGACCGGGACGACGGATCCTTAAGCTTTCACGGATCCATCGCTCCTTTCCTTTTCCTTCCGTCAGTCTACGCTGACATCCGGATATTTCTCCTGAATTGCGCTCTTGAACTGCGCCAGTGCATCGTCATAGGAAGCATTTCCATCGAAATAGTTCTTCATCGCGGTCTGGAATTCCTCGTTGCATCCCTGATCGTAAATGGAGATGTTGCTCATATCTACCTTCTCAGCACCTGCTGACAGCATCGCGTACGGATTCTGTCCGCCGAGGATCGGGTTTCCGAAGGACTCGTCGTTTGCGAGAGCATCCAGAACGGTCTTGTTGTTTACACAGTCAGAATCATCAACAGCGATTTCCTTCATGATATCATCGTTTGTCGTCATGTTCAGGATGATATCCTTTACGAGCGTCGGGTTGTCAGTTCCGTTTGCCGCGCAGATCCATGTGCCGCCCCAGTAGAAGCCCTGCGGTCCTGTTACCAGACCCCAGCCACCGTCCTTGCCGACGGATCCGTCCTCATCGCTGTGCATCGAGAAGTTGATCAGCCATGCCGGTCCGAAGTAGCAGAATACCGGAGTATCCTTGAAGAATCCCTTTGACCAGTCGTCGGACCACAGCTCATAGGAGTTCTCCTCGCCTGCGTCTACAAGAGCCTTGGAATCATCTGCCCATGCCTTGATGTTGTCATCAACGACAACCTTGCCGTCCTGAACCCACGGTCCGGAAACGTTGTTGGAATATACACGATAGGTATCCATAGCGGAGCACATCTGATAGCCCGCATCCTTTACCTTCTTGGCGGTCTCATTGAATTTGTCCCAGCTGGAAACCGCATCCTGAACCGCGTCCAGATCATCTGTTCCGAGAACCTTCTTCGCGATATCACGGTTGAAGATCAGTCCTGCGGAGCATGCCTGCCATGAGGAACCGCGGATATCTCCGTTCGCGTCCGTCACGACATCCTTTGTATACTGATACTGCTTGGAGAGATCGTCATCGGTAATGCCAAGGTCTGAGAGCTTCATCGCAACATCCGCGTCAGCGTCAATATACTTCAGCGCGTAATCCGCTTCTACCAGGAAGATATCAACCTTCTTGTCCGCTGATGCATCCGCGTTCTCCGGAAGTACGGTGTCCAGATTGTTCTGGTATGCGTTGTCATCAGAAGGAGTAACTGTAAATTTCACGGTAACGTCGCCGATCTTGCCGCCCTTCGTGGCATCATTCGGATCAGCAGCCTCAAATCCCGGATAGTGAGCCGCAAGACGATTCGCGAACTCATCATTCCAGCACTGGATATTCAGAACAGTTCCCTCTCCGGAAGCATCCGCAGACGAAGACGTCGCCTCGGCTGCCGAGCTTGAGGAAGCAGCCGTGGTCTCTTCCTCCGCACTGGAAGAAGCAGATGTACTTGCACTGCTTGCGGACGATCCGGACGAGGATGCCGCGGATGAGGAAGCAGTGGAGCCGCTGCCGCACGCTGCCATCGGCACTACCAGTGCCGCCGCCATTGCAAGACTGAGTAATGTTCTCATACGTTTCTTCATGTTTTTTCCTCCCTTACATTAAATAGCTCTGCTGTCATGATTTGGATTTTGATACAGAGTTTATTTTAGAAACAAAAACAACAGGTTACCTCTATGTATTACATCTTGGTGCAATGTTATTGCCTGCAAATCTCATCCGCGTCCTGCGCGGCGGGGCTTTCATCAGCTCAACTGCTCTTCTGGCGCATTCACATCACTCACATGCAAGACTCATGGAAGACGATTCCATGCCTTTCCGATCACGTCCGGTCCGGCGCACCACTTACACGGAAGTCTTCGGATCCCCGGAAATATCTCTGACCGTCTGCCCCTCCAGCAGCTTTCCCTCAACGAGAAGCTCCTCTGCGACGCAGCTCTTCTTGTGCTCGATGGACTCGACCAGCTTTCTCCCGGAAACCTCTCCGATCTTTGCCGCGTCCTGATACCACGTAGTAAGCTTCGGGCGGATCACCTGCGACAGATTGATGCCATCGTATCCGACCACGCTCAGGTCTCCCGGAATGGAAATCCCCATGCGCTCACACTGATTGCTTCCGCCGATGTACGAGAAATCATCCGGATACATGATCGCGGTCGGCGGTTCTTTCAGCTCCATAAGCCGGCGCGTCGCCTCTGCTGATACCTTTGTGTCGTGATACCTGCCCTCGATGACATATTCCTCAGGCACATCGATTCCGAGTTCACCGCACGCCTTGTAGAATCCGCTCAGCCGTTTCTGTGTAACCGACGTCTGTTCTCCGTGAATGAATGCGATCCTCCGGTGTCCCTTGTCATACAGGTAATGCACCAGCTGGTACGCACCGTTCACGTTGTCACTCATCACACAGCTGTGATTATTAAACGTATAGTCTATCGTTACCGTCGGAAACTCACTGTCAATCAGTTCCCGAACCGCGCGACCTGTGAAGTCAACGCTGGCGATCAACACTCCGTCGCACTTGCGGTATCTGCAGTGTTCCGTGAAGGATCTCCCGCCGATGGCCTGGCTGATAAAGGTAATGTCATACCCCAGCGCTTCTACCGTATTCTTCGCGCTGTTCAAAATCTGCGAAAAATATTCATGAGTCAGACCGCTCATGGTCTCGTCCTCAAATACGACTCCGATATTATGTGAGATATTGGTCTTCAGCTGTCTCGCGGCTGCGTTCGGCATGTAATGCATCTCCCGGGCTGCCCTCAGGATCCGTTCCGTCGTCTCTTTTCCTACGTCGCCGTAGCCGTTCAACGCCTTGCTGACCGTCGCCGGAGAAACCTCACACATTTTTGATAGATCTTTAATCGTCACCATGATGTCCTGATCTCTCCTTTGGTCTGTCTCACTTAATCGTTTTCGTTGCTCTCATTCTAAATCGTTTTCGGTTATTCGTCAATTATTCTCATTTCACAATTATATTCCGATATTTTTGTCTAGTTTACATATACTTTATCTTTGAAAACGTTTTCTCTATTTACTTTCAAATAATTGAAGCTTATAATGAGCTAAAGCTAGTTACGAAAACGTATTCGTACAGATTCTTTGAAAATCCAGTCTGGCGGCTGTCACGGCACGCGCAAGAGTTCTGACAGATGATAAATCTCGTCGATTACAATGCCGCCTGTCGCACGGCGCGCAAAAGAACTATCTTATAATATGTGATTATGTATGCATATACAGAGCCATCTGAAAGGAGGATATCAGATGAAATTCGGACACTTTGACGACGCGAACAAAGAGTACGTGATCAGCACGCCACGTACTCCCCTTCCCTGGATCAATTATCTGGGTTCACAGGATTTTTTCAGCCTGATTTCAAATACGGCCGGAGGATACTCCTTCTATAAAGACGCGAAGCTCCTGCGGCTCACCAGATATCGCTACAATAACTGTCCTCTGGATAACGGCGGGCGTTATTACTATATTAAAGACGGAGATACGATCTGGAATCCCGGATGGCAGCCGACTCAGACCGAGCTTGACAGCTATTCCTGCCGGCATGGTCTGGGATACACCATCATCACCGGGACCAAAAACCAGATCGAGGCTACCCTTCAGGCATTTGTACCGATTCATGACAACTGTGAGATCAACCGCATCATTCTGACGAACAACTCCTCTTCCCAGCGGCATCTGGATCTGTTCAGCTTCGTCGAGTTCTGTCTCTGGAACGCACAGGACGACGCTTCAAACTTCCAGCGCAATTTTTCCACCGGTGAGGTGGAGGTACTCGGAAATACGATCTACCACAAGACCGAATATCGTGAACGCCGGAACCACTATGCCGTCTATTCCGTGAATCGCGATATCGCCGGATTCGATACCAGCAGAGAGGCTTTCATCGGACTCTACAACGGCTTTGCCAATCCTGAGGCAGTGCTTGCAGGAGAAAGCAGGAACAGTATCGCACACGGCTGGCAGCCGGTCGGAAGTCACCATCTCAAGGTCGATCTCGCCCCGGGTGCCTCGGAGAGCTTTATTTTTGTTCTGGGATACTGTGAGAATCCGAAAGATCAGAAGTTCGAGGCTCCGAATGTCATCAACAAGAAGCCGGCAAATGAGCTTCTCGCAAAATACCAGACCGACGAACAGGTGGATCTGGCATTTCAGGAACTGAAGGATTACTGGAGCCGGCTGTTATCCACCTACACCGTGCACACCGATGATGAAAAGCTGAACCGCCTTGTGAACATCTGGAACCAGTATCAGTGTATGGTGACCTTCAATATGAGCCGCAGCGCCAGCTATTTCGAAAGCGGTCTCGGGAGGGGAATGGGGTTCCGGGATTCCTGTCAGGATCTTCTGGGATTCGTCCATCTGATCCCCGAAAGGGCGCGTGAACGAATCATCGATATCGCGAATACGCAGTTCGAGGATGGCAGCACATACCATCAGTACCAGCCTCTGACCAAAAAAGGAAACGCGGACATCGGCGGAGGTTTTAACGACGATCCTCTGTGGCTGATCGCTGCGGTCTGCGCATACATCCGCGAGACCGGCGATTTCTCGATTCTGGACGAGAAATGCGCCTTTGACTGTGATTTTTCCAGAGCAGTTCCGCTGATGGAGCACCTGAGAAGAAGTTTCCGCTTCACCTCAACACACCGGGGTCCCCACAGTCTTCCGCTGATCGGCCGCGCTGACTGGAATGACTGCCTGAATTTGAACTGCTTCTCAGAGGAACCCGGCGAAAGCTTTCAGACCTTCGGTCCGAGCGAGGGACCGGTGGCAGAGTCTGTTTTTATCGCTGGAATGTATGTTAAATACGGAACAGAGTATGCGGAGCTGTGTGATCAGATCGGTCTTGATGAAGAAGCTGCGGAAGTCCGCAGGAATGTGAAGGAAATGGAGACAGCCATCGAGGACGCCGGATGGGACGGCAGCTGGTTTGTTCGTGCCTATGACGCATACGGCAAGGCCGTCGGCAGCCATACCTGCGAAGAGGGCCAGATCTATATCGAGCCTCAGGGCATGTGCGTAATGGCAGGCGTCGGAGTAGACGACGGAAAGGCCGAAACCGCACTGAAAAGTGTTGAGCAGAAGCTCGAGACAAAATACGGCATCGTCCTGCTGCAGCCGGCTTACACAAAATATCATGTCGAGCTCGGTGAAATTTCCTCTTACCCTCCGGGGTATAAGGAAAACGCAGGGATCTTCTGTCACAACAACCCTTGGATTGCCTGTGCGGAGACCGTTCTCGGCCACGGCAACCGCGCCTTTGAGGTGTTCCGCAAGACCTGTCCGATCTACCTGGAAGATATCAGCGAGATTCACCGCACAGAACCATATGTGTACTGTCAGATGGTCGCCGGCATCGACGCGCCCACCTTCGGAGAGGGCAAAAACAGCTGGCTCACCGGCACCGCCGCATGGACCTTCACGGCTATGAGTCAGTACATCCTCGGTGTTCAGCCTACGTTCCACGGATTGAAAATCGATCCATGTATTCCTGACACCATGAAGGGATATACCATTGACCGAACCTTCCGCGGCGTCAGATATCACATCACCGTGAACAACTCCGCTCACGTACAGAAGGGTGTGAAATCCATGACGATCGACGGCAGTCCGGTCGAAGGCAACGTGATTCCGCCTGTCCAGGGTAAAACTGACGTAAATGTCGTCGTGACACTTGGATGAATTTTCTATAGCTTTTAAGAGCTTTTAAGTAGCACAAAGAAAGGCTGCCGCGTCAGAGATGACGCGACAGCCTTTCTTTGCGCTGCAATTCAATCGGTATATCTGACAGAGGACTCTGATTCACGGATCCAATCGATAGATCTGTCAGATGGATCGATTTATCGCATGGAGTTACGAGAAGTTTGTAACCAGAGATACAATCCTCAGGCAGAACAGGACGAATACCACCCACATTACCGGGCTGACATCCTTTGCCTTCTTCTCGAATACTTTCAGGATAACCCATGACAGGATACCGAACATGATACCTGTCGCGATGGAGTACGCCAGCGGCATCATCAGCATCGCCATGTACGCGGCTGCCGTATCGGCGATATCTCCGTCAAATTCAATCTTCTTCGCTGACGAGATCATCAGCATGCCGACATACAGAAGAGCCGGTGCTGTAGCAAAGCTCGGAATTGCAAGGAAGATCGGGCTCAGGAACAGGGACAGGATGAACATCACACCGGTTGTAACCGCGGTCAGACCGGTGCGTCCGCCCGCAGCAACACCTGCGCTGGACTCTACGAAGGAAGTAATCGTGGATGTACCAAGACAAGCACCTGCAACAGTACCAATAGCATCAGACAGAAGTACGCGGCCTACACGGGGAAGATTTCCGTTCTCATCCAGAAGTCCCGCCTTGTCTGCAACGCCGACAACCGTTCCAACGGTATCAAAGAGATCTACATACAGGAAACTGAACATGATCGCGATGAACTGAATCAGATGCTGTCCTGCCCATGCGAAATTAAACTTGAACGCTGTGTTCGCGATACCTCCGAGCTGAAGACCTGCGGAGAAGTTCGGGAATACACTGTAAACGCCCGCGTCAACGTCAACGACATACCAGCCGGCTGCCTGTGCGATCATTCCGAGAACCCAGGTTACGATAATGCCGATCAGCACAGAACCCTTTACGTTGTAATGCACCAGGATCAGGATGATGATGAATCCGATCAGCGCCAAGGCGACATCCGGTTTGCTGAAGTCTCCAAGGCCGACCTTTGTGGAATCATTTGCAACGACGATGTTCGCGTTCTGAAGACCGATGAACGCTACGAACAGACCGATACCTGCGGAAATACCGTTCTTCAGGTTTGCCGGGATTCCGTTGATGATCTGCTCACGTACCTTGAACAGGGACATGATGATAAAGATAATGCCCTCAATGAATACAGCAGTCAGACAGATCGTGAAGGCATCTGCCTGTCCTCCAAGTTCGCCCAGACATACGGTATAAGCAAAATACGCGTTCAGTCCGAGACCTGCGGAAAGAGCAATCGGGTAATTTGCGAAGAATCCCATGATGAAGGTAGCGATCGCCGAAGCAAGAGCTGTTGCAACGAATACGCCGCTCCGATCCATAACCGTACCCAGAATATTCGGGTTGACGGCAAGGATGTAAGCCATCGTCAGGAAAGTTGTGAGACCAGCGATGATCTCAGTTCTCACGGTTGTGCCGTGCTCTTTGAGTTTGAAAATTTTCTCCATCTCCACTCGCCGGAATAACCGGCTCCTCCTTTTGAAAAAATTTTAAATAGTTGATTTATGATTCATCCGAAAGGCAGATTCTGCCTCTGCGGAACAATCATCCTGATTTATTAACCACTCAATCATATTCATCATTTATTCCGCGGCGCGCATCTCAGCAATCCACCGCATATACGCGTGCCTGCCGCATCAGAGGGAAAAATCAAACGCGTCGCTTCCGATCTCCTGATTCTTCCAGTTCATCAGCCAGAGCATCATTTCTCTCTCACCGGCTCTTTCGAGAGTTTTAATGCAGCCCTCAATATTTTCCGCATTGAAAAATCCCTCTTCCGCCAGAAGCTTCAGTACCGGAAGATTCCGGTCAGCCGCGAGATGACGCAGGACTTCCTCCAGCTTTGCGTTGATTCTGCCGCGGTACTCCGCCGCCTTCTCCGGGGCGAGATCCTCCGGATACTTCAGACGCATCAGAATCATTTCCACTCTCCTGGAATCCATCCAGGTACGGTCGAGCACCCTGTCATAGACCGAGAAATCATACTCCTTCCCGTTTCTGCCGAACCCGGTGAGCAGATCATTCATCATGTAGGTATTCTCAACCGGAAACACAAGAATCGTGCCGGAATTCTGAAGTTTTATTCTGTCTGTCTCGTTTTCTCCCGCGCTACGTGCATATTTTAACAGAAGTGCGTCTTTTTTTAAATACTTATCTATCGATACCATGCGCTATTCCAATCTGCTTCACAACACATTCACTTCCCGGCACCATTCTTTCTCACATTGCATTCATTTTCCCGGCACCATTCTTTCTCGCATTGCATTCATTTTCCCGGTACCATTCTGCCTTAAATCGCATTCACTTCCCGGGACAGCTCCTTTTCCCTCTCGGAAAGCATGAACTTTTCATGGTAGCGGAAATATTCCTCATTCCCGTGCGCACTGAGAAAGCGGACGCTGTAATCGTTGACCGTGAGCTCTGTCACCAGGAGAAGCATTTCATTCCCGTCGCCGAAGGCGCGGCTGACAAAATCGAATACGTTGGAAATCTCCCTGCTGATCCGGGAGGTCTCCCCCTTCATAGAGCTGACGCGCCCCGAGAAAATTCTTTTTACAATTTCAAATTCTTTGTCGGATCCCGCAGGCTTTTCCAGACGAAAATCCTTCAGACACTCCCCGGCAAAGGCGATGGGGTACTGCCTCCGGAGTCTCTCATCGTCTGTGATCCCGTTTGCCGCCGTCAGCTCCTCCAGCTTCTGCTCTTCTTTCTGCATAGCTTCTGTCAGAAGCTCCGAGACGGACCGCGCATTTTTTTCCTGTATCCCGGCACCGATCTCAGCCAGTCCGGCGTGCAGACCCTTCAGGCAGTCTTCCTCCCGCACGTTCTGCCGGATTTCCGGCAGAAGCGCCTCCGTCAGAAGCCCAAGAAGCGTGATTCTCTCATCAAAGGGTGCCTTCCCCGCTCTCGCCACGATCTGGCTCTCCGCGGTCCCGTCCAGAATGCGGCGGACCTGGTAGTCTTCCCGGTACTTCCGGTACAGCTGATAATACGTTGCAAATTCCGCGGCAATTCTCGGATGGTGCAGATACTGTCCGATCAGCATCTCATCAACCGGGAAACTCTGTTCCTCATAGAGAAAAATTGCCTCGGAGAGATCTTCCCAGCCGCGCGCCGTCACGTAGTTCTTGCCGTCAACCGTCGTCTCGATCGAATAGAAATCATCCGGATTGATATCCAGATAAGACTGAATTGCCTTGTGAATTCCCTGCTTTTCCGCATAGGTCTTCCATGTGGCATAATCTGGCTCCGCCTTCAGGACCTTAAGGCGGTCCAGTGTGACGATATCAAACTCATGCACCGATCGGTTGTACTCCGGCGGATTGCCGGCAGTTACCACGACCCAGCCCCGCGGGATCTGATGAGTGCCGAAGGTCTTGTACTGCAAAAACTGAAGCATGGAAGGACCGAGCGTTTCCGAGACACAGTTGATCTCATCCAGAAACAGTATGCCTTCCTTCTTTCCGGATTTCTCCATGTTTTCATACATGGAGGCGATAATCTCACTCATCGTATATTCGGAAACATTGCAGGCCTCGCCCTGATAGCTCTTGCGGGAGATAAACGGCAGACCGAGAGCGCTCTGTCTCGTGTGGTGTGTCATGGAATATGAGACGAGGGAGATATCAAGCTCCCTCGCGATCTGTTCCATGATTGCAGTTTTTCCGATTCCCGGCGCGCCGATCAGGAACACCGGTCTCTGCCTCTCCAGAGGAATTCTGTAATTTCCATATTCATCCTTCATCAGATAGATCATCACTGCCTGACGAATCTGTTCCTTTGCCTGCTGTATATTCATTCCTATCTCTTTCTGTATCTCTGACTCTTTCTGCGTCTCCGACTGTGTACCGGTCTGTGTCTCTTTCTCCGTCTATGTTCCGGTCCGTGGCCCCGTCTGCATCTCCCGCTGTGTACCGGTTCGTGGCCCCGTCTGCGTCTCCGTTTGTGTTACAGTCCGTGGCCCCGTCTGCGTCTCTGTCTGTATTACGTTCTCTTTTTCAGGGCCAGTTCCGCAAGCCTGTCAGCGTTTTTGCGATGCGTGCCCGGCGGACGCGGCTTACTGCTCACGCATCTTCAGCTTTGCTTCCGCTAACCGAAGTCTTCCGCGTCCAGAACGAGCCTCATCGCCCACGACGGCACCTTCGGAATCTCAAATCCCTCTCTGACAAAAATAAACGCCGTCTGATACTCTGGTTTCCGCAGTGGAAACGTCCCGTATCCGTCCGTGAAATAAAGGAGTCCCCGGAGATTTCTCAGTTCTCCGGAAGCTCTCATCTGGTCTACCCGTTCAAACACGGGCCGGAAGTCTGTTCCTCCGGACCCGGAAATCTCAATGCTCTTCATGTACCGCTCAAACTCTTCATCGGAGGTTATCTTTCTGTCCTCCTGTATGTCGCTGTCACATTGTATAATATGAAGATTCATCCGTTCTGTAAAGCTCTCTGTCGTTTTCAGCACGGACCACGTCTTGTGGAGAAAGTTACGGATCGTCGATCCCTGGCAGGAGCCAGAGGTATCCAGCGCGATGACAAAATCACGGATCTTCATGGTCTCCCGATATTCAAGCGGCTCGATCAGCGGCATGTTACGGTACAGCTGCATGCCATAAGTATAATAGATATAGTCAAATTCATCCGGGTTGACGTGAATCTCTTCCGCCGATCTCGCAAACTTCCGGAGAAACGACTCATACTCTCCGCTTTTCCGGTACTGCTCGTGAAAAACCTTTTTCAATCCACCCGGAACTCTTGCCTGGTTCTTCTCGAAGGACTCCATATCCTTCTGCACGCCGCTGCTGATGGTCTGCCACTTCTGTCCGACCGAATCTCCGCCCCGGCGGATGATCATCTCCTTCCAGACATGATCTTCCATCAGCCATGGCTCGTGCAGATCAAAACGAAAGAGCTCACGGAGCTCCTCTGCTCCATTCTCTCTATGAGCATTGCCCTCTCCCGAGGCCAGATTTTCTCCCGGAACATTACCATCCCTCGAGGCCAGATTCTCTCCCCGAACATTGCCATCCTTCGTGACCTGATTTTCTCCCGGAACATTGCCATCCTTTTCCGGTACGGATTCTCCAAGGAACAAACGATAAAGGCTCTCGGCGGTCATCTTCTCTGTGTATCTGCGCAGCTGGCGGATCCGGTTTCTGCGCTCCCAGTCTTCCGGAAGCTCCAGATCACGAAGACCGCACTCCTCCACCGCGTTTTCCGCGGCGATATCGGCAGCCAGGTCCCACAGCCCCGTCTCCAGTCTCGTATACCGGAACGGATGCCGAAAGAGACAGTGGAAAATCATGTGAAGGAAGGTTCGGATCAGTCGGATCCGGTCCTCTCGAAACAACCGGATCACTGATTCCGCATCACAGTAAATGTAGCTGCCGTTAGTTCCGATGCCCGCAGGAAGATCCGCCAGACGGTACCCGCCGGCATCAATGCCGAGCAGGCTTCCGGCGAGCTTTTCCCCTAGGGTCTTCTTTTCCTGATCACGCTCTGCACCCTCACTTTCCGGATTCCGGAACTCACTCTCCGTCTTTTCCTTCTCTCCAGCGGAGCTCACCGGGCCTAAGCCAGCTGTCCCGGACCCCGGCAATACGCCCTTCGGAGCCGGATTCATCCTGTCTCCCGGTTCATCAGCTCTCTCTGCGGACGGTGTATAAAAGACCACCGGCATCGCCAGGAGCGCCCGGTTCAGATATGGCATCTCCGTGATCAGCTTGTCCCGCGCGAACTGCAGAATCTGCCCGGCAAGCGCCTCCCGCGAATCCGGATACGCGGTTTTATCCCTTTCAGTTTTCTGCGTCTTATCTGTTATCATTCACTTACTCTTCTTCGCACAGTTCTGCAGGCTGCGCCGGTTCGTTTGTTTGTTTTCTGAACGCTCTGTTTGGGTTTGTTTATTTTCTGGGCGTTCTGAACGCGCTATTCTGGTCTGTTTATTTTCTGAGCGTTCTGTCAGCTTATACCAGTTCTGCCAGCTCGCAGATCAGCTTCTCGGACTTCTCCCAGCCAAGGCAGGGATCTGTGATTGATTTTCCATAGATGCCCTCACCGATCTTCTGATTTCCATCTTCCAGATAGCTCTCGATCATGAGGCCCTTCACCATCCTGTGAATGTCTTCAGATACATGCATGCTGTGAAGAACGTCCTTGGCTATACGGATCTGCTCAATGTATTTCTTACCGGAATTCGCATGATTGCAGTCCACGATCACCGCCGGGTTCTTCAGATCCCGCTCCGCATAGAGCTCACAGACATTTCGAAGGTCTTCATAATGATAATTTGGCATACTGTTGTTAAATTTGTCAACATATCCGCGGAGAATAGCATGTGCCATCGGATTTCCCGTCGTCTGAACCTCCCATCCCCTGTAAAGGAACTTCTGTCTGGACTGAGCCGCTGTGATGGAATTCATCATAACCGTCAGATCGCCGGAGGTCGGATTTTTCATTCCTGCAGGGATGCCGATGCCGCTCGCCACGAGGCGGTGCAGCTGATCCTCCACGGAGCGCGCGCCGACCGCCACATAGGACAGCAGATCCGACAGATATCTGTGATTCTCCGGATAGAGCATCTCCTCCGCGCAGGTGAAGCCGGTCTCCCGGATCACTCTCGTGTGCATATCCCGGATCGCGATGATGCCCGCGAGCATATCCTCCTTGCCCTCGGGATCCGGCTGATGCAGCATTCCCTTATATCCGGTCCCGAGCGTTCTCGGTTTATTCGTATAGACACGGGGAATGATGAAGATTCTGTCCTTCACCTTTTCCTGTACTTTTGCCAGACGGTTCATATAATCCAGAACGGCATCTTCATTGTCCGCCGAGCAGGGGCCGATAATCAGAAGAAAACGGTCATCCTTCCCGGTAAAGATCGCTTCGATCTCCTGGTCTCTCTGCTCTTTGATGTCCTTCAGCCTCTGGTCAAGCGGAAACTCCGCCTTCAGCTCCTGCGGTGTCGGAAGTTTCCGGATAAAATTCATCTGCATTTCCATAGTGTCTTCTCTCCTTGTTTCATGATCGGATCGTTCCGAATCTATTTTCGCGCTTTAAAGTGTAAAAGAAGCGTGTCTTTATATGATACCATAAATACACATCAAATCAACCCGGCACGATATTTTTTTCACATCCCGCCAGATATTTCACATTTTCACCCTGTTGTCGCACACATATGCCCAAATTTTCTCTCCGCCCCTGGCTCAAGCCACCTTGACCTGCGTTCCATGTCGCTGAACAGAGCCATTCATCCTTTGAAAAAATCCCTCCGGATACATTCCTTTCAGATATCTTTTCCTGTACAATAGAGCTGTAGAAATTCGATATCCTTCAGATTACTAATCGAAGGAAGCAAACGAACGAGGAGAATCCGCTATGACTGAAAACAAAATATTCACCAGAAGAAATATGTTCTCTCTGGGCGCCATGATTCTTTCCTCTTTTATCATGGCCTGCGGCAATAACCTGCTGATTGAAGAAGCCAACCTGCTCCCGGGCGGAGTCATGGGCATCTCCCGTCTGACACATGTCATCGGCGGCCTGTTCCATGTAAATATCCCGCTGATCGTTGTGTATCTGGGGCTGAATATTCCGGTCGCGCTTTTCTGCATCCGCCATATCTCAAAGCGATTTGTCCTGCTGTCCCTGATCCAGATTCTGATGCTGTCTCTGTTCATGCATCTGTTTCCTCACTACCGGATTTTTGACCAGGAGATTCTCAATGTGATCTTCGGCGGAGTAATCTGGGGCGCAGGCACCACGATTGCCCTTCAGGGTGGCGGCTCCACCGGAGGAACAGATTTCATCGCCCTCTACGTATCAAACAAGACGGGAAATGAGATCTGGATGCAGGTCTTCTTCTTCAACTGCCTGCAGCTGGCAATCTTCGGATCGGTCGCAGGATGGGGCCAGGCCGGCTATTCGATTATCTTCCAGTTTATATCCACCCGGATGATTAATACCTTCCACAACCGCTACAAACGGGTCGTGCTTCAGATATTCACCAAGCACAAGACCGATGTCACAAAGGCCTACCTAAAGCGCTTCGACCATGGCGTCACCATTCTGGACGGCACCGGAGGCTATACCGGTGAAAAAACCAGTCTTCTGCTTGCCGTCACATCCAGCTACGAGGCAAGCGAAGCTATTGAAGTGATACGCAGGGCAGATCCACACGCCATCATAAATGTCGTGAAATCCGAAAAGCTCGTCGGCAACTTCAAGCAGCCCCGGCTATGATTCGAAACGAGATAAAACACGCTGCGCGAGTTTTATCTCGCTATCGCGACGCTCGCCGCACACGAATACTTCGCATTCGGCTGCGGCTCTCTGTTCGCGTAAATCAGACCTGCTCCGGGATTTTTTCCCGGCCGCAGTTGCCGTAATGTAGTATTCTCCCAAAAAAATTGAAATTCATTCATGTTTCGTATATAATCATGAGAGTGTTTTCCGCGTTAAACTGTTGCGCTGTAAACCGGCGCAATCGCCATACTACTGCGCTGTAAACCGGTGCAGTCACTAAACTGCTGCGTTGTAAACCGGCGCAGTCACTATACTGCTGCGCTGTAAACCGGCGCAGTCACCATCCTCAGTAAACTGCCATGCGATACTCAATCGACCGAAATTCCAGACAGCCCGCCTATATGCAGCTCTATCTGCAGATGCGGGAGGACATTGTGACAGGCGCATATCCTTACGGCACGAAACTGCCATCCAAACGGCTGGTTACCTCAGAGGTAGGGGTCAGCATCATCACCGTCGAACACAGCTACGCGATTCTGTGTGACGAGGGCTATGTTGAGTCGAGAGAGCGAAGCGGCTATTATGTCTGCTACCGGGAAGCGGACGTCGTTCCCGTAGCGGGAATGACAGCCCACGAAGGTGGTGCCGGAGGTCACGCACATCCTTATCCGCCGCGTTTTTCCGAGAAGCGGCTGAAACGACAGGAACGGGATGTGCTGGATGAGACGACGCGCTCCGGTGTTTCGGACAGCTCTGACGGCATTCCGTACAGCATCCTCGCGCGGACCATGCGCAGGGTTCTGACCTGTCAGGGAGAGAAGGTTCTGGTCAAGTCTCCCGGAAGCGGCATTCCCGAGCTGCGGATTGCGATCGCGTCCTATCTGGCCAGAAGCCGCGGCATCCGCATCGAACCATCTCAGGTCATCATCGGATCCGGAGCGGAATACCTGTACAGCCTGATCGTTCAGCTGCTCGGCCATGACCGTATCTACGCTCTCGAAGATCCCTCTTATGAGAAAATCCGCCGCATGTACGCGGCGAACGGTGTCGTCTGCGATATGCTCAAAATGGGACCGGAGGGTATTCTGAGCACCGAACTCGCGGCCACAAAGGCCACCGTCCTTCATGTGACGCCCTTCAACAGTTTCCCGAGCGGCATCACAGCTTCCGCCTCCAAGCGGAGGGAATACATCCGGTGGGCGGCAGACAGGAACGGAACCATCATCGAGGATGATTTTGATTCGGAATTCACGGTATCCTCAAAGGCCGAAGACACGCTCTTCTCCCTGGAGCCCATGAAGACCGTGATCTATCTGAACACTTTTTCCAAAACCGTCTCACCCTCCATCCGTATCGGATACATGATCCTGCCGGAGGAGCTTGTGGGACAGTTTCAGACAAAGGTCGGATTCTATTCAAGCACCGTCCCCACCTTTGAGCAGTATGTCCTGACAGACCTGATCAACAGCGGAGACTTCGAACGGCATATCAACAGTGTGCGCAGAAAACGCCGGAAGGAAAGGGAAACAACCGAACTTCTATAATTTTATCATTTACACTTTGGGGGAAATATGGAAAAAAGAGAAACGCTTGGATCCAGGCTTGGATTCATTCTGCTGTCGGCGGGCTGTGCCATCGGAATCGGCAATGTGTGGCGATTCCCCTACATAACCGGTAAGTACGGCGGCGGATTTTTTGTGCTGATTTACATCGTCTTTCTGCTGATTCTCGGAATTCCGATCATGACCATGGAATACTCCATGGGCCGGGCCAGCCGCAGAAGTATTCTTCCCGCGTACCGCATGCTCGAGAAGAAGGGAACGAAATGGCATCTGATGGGCTATCTGTCCATGGCAGGAAACTACGTGCTTCTGATGTTCTACTCCGTCGTATCGGGATGGATCCTCTACTATGCGGTGCAGATGGCCGCCGGGCGCTTTGATGGAAAGAGCACCGTGGAGATCACATCCGTCTACGCCCACATGATCTCCTCACCGGCGATTCTGACGGGCTTTATGCTCATCATTGTTCTTATAACCGCCGTGGTCTGCAGCAACGGGCTTCAGGGCAGTGTTGAAAAAATCACGAAATTCATGATGATCGCCCTGATCCTGATCATGATCGTTCTCGGAATCCGCAGCCTGACTCTTCCCGGCGCCGGCAAGGGCTTTTCCTTCTATCTGAAGCCGAGCATCAGCAACATCAAAAAGGCGGGCGTGTGGAACGTCATGTACGCCGCTCTGAATCAGAGCTTCTTCACCCTGAGCATCGGTATGGGAGGCATGGAGATCTTCGGAAGCTACATCGACAAGACCAAGCGCCTCGCAGGGGAAGCCGTCATCGTGACATGCCTGGACACCTTTGTCGCCATCACGGCGGGTCTGATCATCTTCCCGGCATGCTTTGCCTACGGCATCTCGCCGGACGCCGGTCCGAGCCTGATCTTCCTGACCCTGCCGAGAGTCTTCTCCTCGATGGCTCTGGGCAGACTGTGGGGAACACTGTTCTTCATCTTCCTGTTCTTCGCGGCGCTCTCCACGATGATCGGTGTGTTCGAGAACCTTCAGGCATTCGCCATCGACCTGCACCACACGCCCCGCAAAAAAGCCGGACTGATCAACGGAATCCTCATCGCGCTGGGCTCAATCCCCTGCGCCCTCGGCTTCAACCTCTGGAGCAGCTTCCAGCCGCTTAGGGCAGGCAACACAATCATGGACATGGAGGACTTCTTCGTCAGCAACATCTGTCTTCCGGTCGGATCCTTTGTCATCATTCTCTTCTGTACCTGGAAATACGGATGGGGCTTTGAGAATTACCTCAGCGAGGTCAACGAGGGCTCCGGCATCCGGATCTCAGGGAAGCTCAAGTGGTACTTCAAGTATGTGCTTCCGGTGATTGTCGGATTCCTGGTTGTGTACGGTATCGTGACCTACTTCTGATTTCTTCCTGCTAACGCAAGACTGCATATGCCTGGATGTCTGTCTTCAGCAGACTGCACATGCCCGGTCTGTGTATCTTCAGCGGTAAACGAGATAAAACACGCTGTGCGAGTTTTATCTCGCTATCGCGACGCTCGCCGCATACGAATACTTCGCATTCGGCTGCGGCTCACTGTTCGCGTAAATAAGCCCCGGAAAGATTTCATTTCTTTCCGGGGCTTATTATCACTTATTTTTCACTTGCATTTATGGCACCGAATGATTCCATCGATATATCAGATCTTCATCGAAAGTCCGATCCGTTTTTTCTCGAGATCTACGCTGATGACCTTGACTTCTACGACATCCCCGACGGAGACAACATCGAGCGGGTGCTTTACAAACTTGTGGTCGGACATCTCGGAGATGTGCACCAGACCGTCCTGGTGAACACCGATGTCCACAAACGCGCCGAAATCGATGACATTGCGGACCGTTCCCTTGAGAACCATTCCGACCTTCAGATCCTCCATGCCGAGGACATCGCTCCGGAGGATCGGCTTCGGCATATCCTCACGGGGATCCCTTCCCGGCGCGTTCAGCTCCTTTACGATATCCCGCAGTGTCGGCTCGCCGATTCCGAGCTTTTCCGCCATCGAAGGATAATCCTTTACGACCACCTTCTGTCCGGATTTCCGGGTCTGTCCGGCTCCGGTAACCGCGGTCGACGCAAAGAGTTCTTCCTTGTTCAGACCGAGCTCGTCCACAAGGGCGTCCGCCGCGCCGTAGCTTTCCGGATGAACACCGGTATTGTCCAGCGGCTCGCTGCCTCCCGCAATCCGCATGAAGCCCGCGCACTGCTCAAAGGCCTTCGGTCCGAGCTTCGGAACCTTCAAGAGCTCCCTTCGGCTGACAAAGCGGCCGTTCTGCTCGCGAAACTCGACAATATTTTTTGCCAACGTCTTGCTGACGCCAGACACATGCTCCAGAAGAGGAGCAGATGCAGTATTCAGATCCACGCCCACGCGGTTTACACAGTCCTCGACCACGCCGCCGAGCGCCTCTCCGAGCCGCTTCTGATTCATGTCATGCTGATACTGGCCCACTCCGATCGCCTTCGGATCGATCTTGACAAGCTCGGCCAGCGGATCCTGGACCCGTCTTGCCATGGATGCAGCGCCTCTCTGTTCCACGTCAAAATCCGGGAACTCCTCGGCCGCCAGCTTGCTGGCGGAGTATACGGACGCGCCCGCCTCATTTGTGATCATATACTGCACCTTGCAGTCCGGAATCTCTTTCAGAAGATCCACAATGACCTGCTCGGACTCTCTGGACGCGGTTCCGTTTCCCAGTGAAATCAATGTGACATGATACTTCTGGATCCAGTTCTTGACCAGCTTCTTCGCCTCCTCCAGCTTGCGCTGATTCGGCTTCATGTTTGATGAAGGCGGAACCGGATAGATGATCGCCGTATCCAGCACTTTTCCGGTTTCATCCACAACTGCCAGCTTACAGCCGTGCGCATATCCGGGATCCCAGCCGAGAACGACCTGTCCGGCAATCGGGGGCTGCATCAGAAGCTGCTCCAGGTTTTTGTCAAAGACCTTGATCGCGCCGTCCTCAGCTTTTTCCGTCAGCTCACTGCGGATCTCCCGCTCAATTGCCGGCCCGATCAGTCTCTTGTAGCTGTCCTGCATGGCCGAGATCAGAACCGGCATCGTATACTGGTTGTTGCTTTTGATCAGCGTATGACCGATGAAGAGGATGATTTTTCTCACATCCACTTCAATTCGGACGGTCAGAATATTCTCCTTCTCTCCGCGGTTGATTGCGAGTACACGATAACCCGTAATCTTCGACACCGGTTCCTGAAAATCGTAATACATCTCGTAAACCGACTTCACCTCCGGATCCTTCGCCTGAGAAACAAGGATACCTGTCTTTCTCGTGAAGTTGCGGATTCCGGTGCGGAAATCCGCATTGTCGGAGATCATCTCCGCGATGATGTCTGAAGCGCCGGCAATTGCCTCCGCAGCGGTTTTCACACCTTTTTCCTCGCTGATAAAGGCCTTCGCCTCTTCCTCAACCGGTCGGGTAATCTTCTGCTCCAGGATGATCTGCGCCAGAGGCTCCAGTCCCTTCTCCTTCGCGACTACCGCGCGCGTCCGGCGCTTCTGCTTGTACGGCCGGTAGATATCCTCAAGAGACACCAGCGTTTCCGCGCCGTCAATCGCCTTTGACAGCTCGTCTGTCATCTTGCCCTGCTCTTCAATGGAAGACCGTACAGCTGCCTTTCTGTCCTCCAGATTTCGCAGATACCCCAGTCTCTCACTCAGATTACGAATCTGCTCGTCATTCAACTCCCCGTGCTTTTCCTTCCGGTAGCGGGCGATAAAAGGGATTGTGTTCCCCTCGTCAATCAGGCTGATCACCGCCTCCACCTGCCACGGCTCAATCTCCAGTTCCTTCGCAATCTGCTTTGCAATATCCATCGGTTCAATACTCCAATACTATTTTTTACTTTATTTCATGATACGCCTGTCAAAAGCATCACTGCTGACAGGGCAATCCTCAACATACTTTACTAGAAAATTCAGCGGTCGGCAAGTTCCTTACCGGATTCCTTCTACGGCAATCCAGTTCTCCCCGTCCTTTGTGTGAATCAGAACATCGGAGAAGCCGGCGTTACGGAACAGCGTCCGGTACTCTTCTGCCGTCGGGACTGTCATCTGATACCTGCGGATGTTTTCCTTCGCGCTTTCCGGCAGTCTGCCGTTGTCGTAGATGTCCGCGATCAGCATAAAGTGACCTCCCTGCTTCAGCACACGTCTGACCTCCTTCAAACTCTCCTGCGGGTCCGGCCAGAAATAGAAGCTTTCCACCGTTGTAATCACATCAAAAAATTCATCATCAAAAGGAAGTTCCTCCACAGACGCCTGCAGCACACACATTTTTCCATCAGAGACGTCTTCCTGATTCAGTTCCAGCGACTGATGCACAGACACCGCCGAATAGTCCACGCCCACGACATAACCGGCTCCTCTCACCGAAAGTCTGTGCAGCGTGGCCCCGCCCCCGCAGCCGATATCCATGACGACGTCCCGGGACTGCAACGTCAAAAAGTCCAGACCCCAGTTTGTCACGGCGTCATGGCTCTCATTCATGCGGTGCAGCATCTGTGCCCCGGCCTTCCCCGAAGGCTTCGCCGGATTGCCCTCCTCCGTGATCCTCTGCTCCTCTATACTTTTTCCCTGATCCTCACTGTATTGCTTATTGTCTTCCACTATCATTCATCTGACCTTCTTTACATCGCTTATAATGTTTGTGTTTGCTCTTGATACGTTCTGGAATCGCATATGCTCTCCCGGGACGTTTTCTCCCGGAACACTCTGATTTACATCATCCTCTGCCGGTCTCCCGGCGGCACCCTGATTTACATCATCTGCAATGAAACCGGCTTCTTCCCTGCCTTGAAGAGTATTTCTCAGATCATCACCACATTGTACTGCCTGTTCGTAATCATCAGCGCCAGGCATTCCTCATCGTCGGTCCGGAACCGTTCATTGACATAGCGCGGCGGAAACCAGATGAAATCTCCCTTCGTGCACACACCGAAGGAGGTCACCAGTCTGCCCCGGATGATGTAAAGTCCGTAAGCACAGGTGTATCTGTGGGCAGGTCTCTCAAAATCCGCCGGAAAACGGACATACTCCACCGTCATCCCGGTCTCGTGATCGATGAGCAGCGGCTTTGCGTAGAACCGGCTGCCGATCGGCTCCTCCTTTTCACACCAGATCTCGCTGTCGAAGGCAGGGAAAACTCTCAGCTGATTTTCCTCCTTATTCAGCTCCTGGATGACACGTTCCCTCCGGGATTCCTCTTCTCCCAGAAACTCGATGTCAAACGGCCGGTTTGCCACAAACAGAAAATGGCAGTCCTTTCCCGGTGCCGCCCCGTGGCCGCACGGATAACCGGCAGGATTCCAGATAAAGGTCTCCGGCTTAAAAACAGACTCACCCATCTGGAGGGCTCCGTCGATCACATAGATCCCGTGAGCACAATTGTGCCTGTGATCCGGCTTCCAGTACCCTTCCGGGTAATGTGAGAACCAGATCACCGCACCGTTCAGCGTATCATTGATCATCGGCTTGTACTCTGATCTGCAGCCGTCTCTGTCATCGCGGACGGTCCAGCCCTCCCTGTCATACACATTAAAAACCTTCGGTGATAATAATTGCATCGTTCTGCGCGCCATAATGTCTGATCTTCCCCTTGCATCGCCCCTGCGGGCTTACTGCCTTTTCTACAAATAGCCTGCGTGCTTACTATTCTTTCGATAATATCGTCTGCGTAGTTACTGGTCTTTCTATAACATACCCTGCAGGCTTACTGTTCTTTCCATAATTATAAGTATAAAACTCCCGGCGCCTCATTACAATCAATTGCTTTCGTACGAAATATCGCGCGCGGAACAGACTTCACAGTTTTTTCACAGTTGCATGCACAAAAGAACACATATTTTTTTTACTCTTTTTCATGGTGTGAAAATCGGCCTGTCTTCTCCCGCACAGGGAAACAGAGCCCGTTTCACGCATACACGACAATATGAAGGGAGTTACGAGATGATTGAAGTTGAACATCTGACGCGGCGCTTCGGCGATCACATTGCGGTAAATGACCTGAGCTTCACAGCGGAAAAAGGCACCATTTACGGCTTCCTCGGTCCGAACGGCGCGGGAAAATCCACGACCATGAATATGATGACCGGCTATCTGGCGCCGTCGTCCGGAACCGTTAAGATCGACGGTTTCGACATTCTGAAGCAGCCTGAGGATGCCAAGAAAAGAATCGGCTACCTGCCCGAGATTCCTCCGGTTTATCCGGATATGACGGTGAAGGAATACCTCTTTTTCGCGGCTGAACTGAAGGAAGTCCCGAAGGCGGACCGAGCGGGCGCCGTGGAAAATGCCATGCAGAAGACAGGCACAAAGGGCATGCAGAACCGCCTGATCAAAAACCTGTCAAAGGGATATAAGCAGCGTGTCGGACTGGCGCAGGCCATCATTAACAATCCGGAGATCATCATTCTGGACGAGCCGACCGTCGGACTTGATCCCGAGCAGCAGAAGGAGATGTTCGACTATGTCAGAACGCTCCGGAAGGATCACATCATCATCCTGAGTTCTCACATTCTCTCCGACGTCAGCAGTCTCTGCGATTACGTATGGATTATCAACAAGGGACAGCTTGTCGCCAGTGATAAGCCGGAGAATCTCCGCACGGCCATGAGCCATAAGCAGGAGGTCATCATCGACGTTCTCGGAGACAATGAGCAGACCCTGGGCGACGCGCTTCGCCGCATTGATCTGGTATCCGGCGTAAACGTCTCTGTCGCAAAGGATCCCGGAAAGGGCGCACCTCTCCAGCTTCACGCGGTCATTCACTCGGAACAGACGCTGGATATCCGTCCGGCCATTTCCCAGGCTGTATTCGGCGCTGGGATGTATTTCCTGTCCATGAATCAGAGCGAACGCTCTCTGGAAGATGTCTTCCTGTCTCTTACCAGTGATGACGCACGCCCCACTTCTGATCGCAAGCGCACCGGAAAGCATAGCCCGGATTCCGGCGCTTCGGATGACAAGAGTGCCGCAAAGCACAGCCCGGATTCCGACGCTTCGGATGACAAAAGTGCCGCGAAGCACAGCCCGGATTCCGACGCTTCGGATGACAAGAGTGCCGCGAAGCACAGCCCGGATCCTGCGGATTCTGATCACAAGGAGGTGTCTGACTGATGAAGGCAATTGCAAAGAAAGATTTTCAATCAAACTTTCATTCCGTAACGGGCTGGCTTTTTATCGCCGTATTCTGGGCCTTCCTGTCATTTTTTGTATCGAACTATAATTTTCTGAGCCTGAGCTCAGACATCACGGGAACTATCAGCACCGTCGAGATCATTTTCCTGATCCTGATGCCGATCCTCTGCATGCGTTCCTTCTCTGAGGAACAGCGCCAGAAGACGGACCAGATTCTCTTCACCGCCCCGGTATCCGTGGGACAGGTCGTATTCCAGAAATTCCTGGCTCTGGCGGAAATCTACACAATTCCTACTCTGATGACCTGCATCTATCCTCTGATCCTGTCGGCATTCGGAAAAGTATCCTTTGGATCGGATTATATCGCCATCCTCGGCATGTGGCTCTACGGACTGGCCTGCATCGCGATTTGTGTTTTTGCGTCCTCTCTGACAGAAAACCCGATCATCGCGGCCGTTCTGTCTTTCCTCTTCCTCTTCGTGATGTATCTGATCCCGACCATTCAGAACATGGTCTCTTCCAATACCGTACTCACGAAATTCCTGACCGCCATCAATGTCCGGGGGCAGTTTGAGAACTTCCTCTCCGGAAGTCTGAACATCACCGCGATCATCTATATGGCAACCGTTATCTTGCTCTTCCTGTTCCTGACCACGCAGATTATCCAGAAGAGAAGGTATTCTATTTCGAAAAAAACGATCTCCTTCGGAGCGTACAGCTCGGTCATGATCGTCGTTGTTCTCGCCATCACCGTTATCGTGAACCTGGCAGTCACAAAGCTTCCGGATTCGATGCAGAATATTGACGTCACCTCAAGTCGTCTCTACTCCCTCACCGACGATACGAAGAATCTCGTCTCCGGCCTGAAGGACGATGTCACAATCTATGTGCTTGACAAGGAAAGTGCATCCGACAAGACCTTGAATAAAACACTGAAGAGTTATGAGGCTTTATCGAAGCATATCAAGGTCAGCTACGTCGATCCTGCGGAAAATCCGACCTTTATCCAAAAGTACACTGATGATTCTTCCAAGGTCTATATGAACTCTCTGATCGTCACCTGCGGTGACAAGAGCAAGATTGTCAATTTCAGCGATGTGTATGAGACCTCCACGGATTACACCACCTATTCCCAGAAAACTACGGGATATGACGGTGAAGGCCAGATCACCTCTGCCATTGACTATGTCACAAGCGACAGCAATCCGGTCATCTACACATTGACCGGGCACAACGAAACTGCCCTGTCCAGTACTTTCACAGATGCCGTAAGCAAAATGAACATCACGGTACAGGATCTGGATTTCATGCAGAACGACAGTGTCCCGGATGACGCACAGGCAGTCATCATCAACGCGCCGACCTCTGACCTGTCCTCTGACGATCTGAAGAAACTCGAGGATTACTTCAATAAAGGAGGAAATGTCATCGCGGTCACAAACTATGAGGCGACCGGCGATATGACGAATTACAAGGCGCTTCTGTCCTACTTTGGAATCTCGCTGAATGACGGCGTTGTTCTGGACAGCGACAGCAGCCGCTACTATCAGTATCCCTCCTACCTTCTCCCGAATGTGGAGAGCGACGATATCACCTCCGGTATCACAAACGGATACATCATGTCGCCGTTTTCTCAGGAGATCACCTACGACAGCTCCAACAGCCAGGTTGCATACACACCTCTTCTGCAAACCTCAGAGAGCGCGTATGTGCACAGCAGTGTTTCAAGCGAGTCCGACATGGAGCAAACCGACAGCGATCAGCTTGCCGCGCGAATCGTCGGTCTGAAGGCAGTCAAGACAATCAGCGGTTCAGATGGAAGCGCCGCAGACAACACCGTGACCAGCTCATCGACAGCGAACGGCGTATCCGGAACCTCGTCATCCTCGGAGGCGGTATCCGGAAGCTCGGCGGCGGAAAGCGTATCCAGCAGTTCCTCGGCGGAAAGCAGCACAGATACCATTACCTCAACGGCGGTCGTGTATACGTCCCCGTACATCTTCAACGATAACGCAAACCAGATGGTTTCCGGCTCCAACCTGTCGCTCTTCAGCGGCTCGATCAGCGCTATGACCTCCGACACGACGACGATTTCCATCCCGTCAAAGTCCATGGACAACACCACCATCACCATGGCCACACGCACCGCTGTCCTTCTCACCATCCTGTTTGTCATCCTGATCCCGGTTGTTCTTCTGGCCTTCGGAATCACAATCTGGGTTATCCGCAGGAAAAAATAAAACGCTTCCGTTCCTGCCCTGCATTCCTCCCCGAAGGAGAGAAAAAAGCAGGACAGGACCCGGCTGTATATACAGCTCAGGCTGGATACAGCAGCGACTGGATGCAGCACCGGCTGAGTACAGCACCGACTGGATACAGTACGGACCGGATACAGCACGGACAGCAGACAACAGCAGACAAGACATTATGATTAGAACGGATGAGATAAAATGAAAAAACAGAAAATTCAGCTGATTACTCTTCTGGTCATTCTGGGGTGCGCCATTGGCGCCTATTTTGCCGCAAAGGCTTACAGCGCCCACAAGGAAGCAACTGAAAAGAGTACCTCCTATACCGCACTCTCCCTCTCGGACGATGATATCTCCGGAATTAAGAACATTACCGCAACCAATGACGCCGGCGGATTCAACGTCAATCATGACGCTGACACCGACACCTGGAGTTTTGCCGACTTCCCGGATGAAAAGGTGGATACCACACAGATCAAGACCATGACCGATGCGCTCTCGGATCTCAGCTCGGACAACGAAATCACAGATGTGACAGACTTCACGCAGTATGGTCTCGACAGTCCGGTCATGACAATCACGATTACCCTCTCAGACGGCTCAACGCATAAGCTTGAGGTTGGCGACTACAACAGCCAGATCTCTGAGTACTATCTGCGCGTCGATGACGCGGATACGGTCTACACCATATCCTCGACGATCTACAGTGACTTTAACCTGACGACCTCGAATCTCGTGGCCTCCACATCTTCCTCTTCGAGCGAAGATACACCAACGGAAGCTGTCTCGGGATCATCCGCTGCCGGCACTTCAGCCACGTCGACATCCGCATCCAGCTAAAATCCTTCGGCTGCAGTCTGAAAAAGCTTCCGGGATACCGGCAATTCTGCCGGCGCCGGGAGCTTTTCCGTTCTACATCGGATTTTCACCCTGTGTTCACTTATTTTTCACGTTTATTTTCTATTATTATAACCATTAGATGTGATTGACATACCACAGATATTGAAAATAACCGGATGAACAAAAGAGGTCTGCATCCGATCGAAGGGAGACATGAATCATGTATGATGACCAGAATAATAATGAGATGAATCAGAACAACACAGGCAGCCAGAGCAGTAACGCAATGGGGCAGGACAGCAGCGAAACAAACCATAATAACGCGAATGGCGCTGCAGATTCATCCGCACAGAACAACGGAACAAACCAGGGCAATCCCAATCCCTGGGGAAGCCAGAACTCTGACACTTCCTCCGGAAGCCGCAATCCGTGGAGCAATAACGGAAACGGCAACCCCTACGTTGGAAACGGCGGCAGCTCCTGGAACAGTAACGGAAACAGCAATGGGTCTACGGGAAACGGCCCATGGAACGGCAATGCCGGCAATGGTTCCGCCGGAAACGGCCCATGGAACGGCAATGGCAGTAATGGTTCCGCCGGAAACGGCCCATGGAACGGCAATGGCAGTAATGGTTCTGCCGGAAATGGCCCATGGAACAACAATGCCGGCAATGGTCCCTGGAACAGCAATCCCTACGCCAATGGAGGATGCAGACACCACAGCGGCACCGGGAAGAAAATCGGATTCACCGTTCTCACCGGAGCCGTCGCAGGTGTTGTGGCAGCGGGGATCCTGTCTCTGACAATTCCGGCTGCCATAAGCAGCTCAATGGACAGGGCAGCGTCAAAGATCGAGAAATCCATCGAATCGGATCTTTCCGATAACCTGCCTGATTTCAGTCAGGACAACGGAGGCTTCCAGCTTCCGGGACAAAACAACTCCGGAAACAACGGTAATGACAATGATTCCGACAGCGGCAATTCCGATCAGAACAGCGTGGACAGCAGTTCCGACGATTCCTCCTCGGTAAATGAAAACGCCGGCTTCCTTGGAATAACCTGCGCGGACATTGATTCCCTGACCGATGTCGATACCTCCGGTTATCCGGACGGCGTATATGTCAAGACCGTCCTCTCCGGAAGCCCCGCATCTCTTGCCGGCCTTAAGGAGGGAGATATCATCACGGCTGTTGATGGTACCTCGGTCAGCTCCTATGACGAGCTCAAGAAAATCATCTCCGGACATTCCTCCGGTGACAAGATCAAGCTCACCATCGAGCGTCAGGCCGGTGATGATTGGAAGACCTCCACGCACGATGCCACACTGATCTCCTACGCGGAAGCACAGGGAGAATCACAGGGCTAACCTCTTGGAAACGCAGACCAGGCTCGTCACACACGAAGCTTATGTAAGAGACCGGATGCGATTTCGGAGACAGCAGGTATCAGAGAGACTGGATCCGATTTCGAACTCTGCAGGTATCAGAGAAACCGGAGCCAATCTCGAAGTCAGCAGGTGCCTGAAAAACCGGATCCGATTTCAAAAACAGCAGGTATAACGAAGAAGCGGGAGCACGCGGTATCTGACCGGCGTGCTCCCGCCCCTGTTAAATATATATATTTTGTACGAAGTACCCTCTTCATGCCGCGCAGCCGGTGTCGTGCTCTTCTGTCATAAGGCGAACCTTCATCCGGCTCCATCCCTTCAATGACTGCGCGGTCTCATCACGGATCCTTGATTACAGACCCATTGCAAGTGCTTCCTTGATGGACTCCTCGAAGATCTCAAGTCCTTTCTTTGTCTGCTCATCTGTCATTACGAGCGGTGCCAGGAAACGAACAATGTTGCTTGCTGTTCCTGCATTCTCAATCAGAAGTCCCTTCTGAAGCGCGCACTGAATCAGGTTTGCAGTGAACTTTGTTGCAGGCTCCTTTGTCTCCGGATCTCTTACGAACTCGATACCGATCATCGCTCCAAGACCACGGACATCGCCGATCACCGGATATTTCTTCTGAAGCTCCTTGTATCCTCCCATAATCATCTCGCCGATATGTCTTGCCTTTGCCGGGAAGTCATCTCTCAGATAGATCTCCATTACCTTGTTGCCTGCAGCGACAGAAACCGGGTTGCCGCAATAGGTACCGCCGATGGTTCCTGCCGGAACAGCGTCCATGATCTCTGCTCTTGCGGTGATTGCGCTGAGCGGCATGCCTGCAGCGATAGATTTCGCGGTTGTAACGATATCCGGAGCAGCTCCCGCCTCAGCCCAGTACTCAGACGCGAAATATTTTCCGGTACGGCAGTTTCCGCACTGAACCTCATCAGCGATCAGCAGGATTCCATTGTCATCGCAGATCTTGCGGACCGCCTTTACCCATTCGATCGGAGCCGGGATGAATCCGCCCTCGCCCTGAAGAGGCTCAACAATCATACATGCAACTTCATTTGCCGGGATTCCTTCGTCGAATACCTTTTTCAATCCGTTCAGATAGTACTCGATCGCCTCTTCCTCGCTGTATCCCTTCGGTGCGCGGTACAGGTACGGATACGGCGCACGATAGATCTCAGCCGGGAAGGGTCCCATGCCCTGTGCGAATGCCTTCTTCGCGGTCAGTGCCATCGTCAGGTTTGTACGTCCGTGGAAAGCGCCGGTGAAGCAGATCACGCCTCCGCGGTGTGTATAGGATTTTGCAACCTTGATTGCGTTCTCATCACACTCGGCACCGGAGTTTGCAAAATAGGTCTTCTTCACATCTCCGCGGCACGGGATCAGTTTGTTCAGTCCCTCAGCCAGCTTTATATATCCTTCATGACAGATGACGTTGAAGATTGTGTGGAAATATTTCTCGGACTGCTCCTTGACCGCTTCGATGACTTCCGGATGAGAATATCCGATGTTCAGTACGCCCACACCGCCGATCCAGTCAAGGAACTCGTTGCCGTCAACATCCTTCACAATCGGGCCTGCGCCGCGCTCGATAACGACCGGATAAGTCTGGCCGCACAGAGCCTTTGGAACCGCCGCATCTCTTCTGTCCAGAATAGCCTTTGCCTTCGGTCCCGGAACCTGACCAGTTACAATCTTCGGTAAATCTTCTGCTAATGCCATTTTCTTTTCCTCCTGTACAAAAAAATATTTAACATATATATCTGGTATGGAGCACGGGATCTTTGGAAATTCCACTGTCCCGTGTCCGTGCCTTCTTTAGAAAAATAAACGAAATACCTGTTTTGTGAACTGCACTCATCGACCTGACGATCACATCATCGATCAGATAAATACATCATCGCCTGAACCAATGCCGTTGTTTCAGGCGGTGCGTGCGAGATTCAGCGACTCTCCGTGAAGAGCTCTCTGGTAAATCTCCGCCACATCCTCCTCGGCGAGCATTGTCGGGTTATTATCGATGTTTGCCTTCGATACTTTGAAGCAGTTCTGTGTCAGCCACGGGATATCTCCCTCAGTGACTCCCAGATCCTCCAGTGTGATGTTCAGATCAAGCTCCCTGAGCAGGGTGCGCACCTTCTCGGCACAATCCTCTGCCGTGTAGCCCCCGAGCATTCTCGAAAGCTTTCCATATTTGAAACGGTTTCCCTCCCAGGAAGCTGCAATCGCGTAAGGCGTGATGGCAGCAAGTCCTGCGCCGTGTGTTACATTTTTCAGACCGCTGACCGGATGCTCCATCGCATGGGCAAGGGTGACTCCGGCGGTATTGATGACCATTCCGCCGATGGTGCTGGCGATTGACATTGCCTCCCATGCTTCTCTGCTTTCCTTTCCCTGATACAGATCCACCAGATTACCGACAATCAGCGGGATTGCGTACATGCAGAGCGCATCGGTAAAGGGCTGTGATTTTCTGGCTGTATAAGCCTCCATGCAGTGACACAGGGCATCAAATCCGACAGAAGCAAGCACCTTCTTCGGCATCGTCATCATATTCTCCGGATCTACAATCGATGCCTTTGCAACGATCGCCGGGCTGCGGAGCGACTTCTTGTCTCCGGTTTCCGGGTTCGTGAACACCGCGAAACCATTTCCCTCGGATCCTGTTCCGCATGTTGTGGGGATCAGCACGAGCGGAAGTGCCTGATCACTCGACCTCCGATTGTAGATGTAATCGTCAAACGCTCCGTCATTGACTGCCATGAATGCCATGCCCTTGGCTGCGTCCATGATGCTTCCTCCGCCGATGCCGACAACCACATCGCAGCCTTCCTGCTTCGCGAGGTCCGCGCCCTCCTGTGCCGTTGTGGTGAGCGGGTTCGCGGTAACCTTGTCATACAGAACGGTCTCCAGGCCGGCTTCCTGCAGGCTGTCACGGACTCTGTCAAGCAGTCCGGATTTCTTCGCGCTGGAACGTCCCGTGACAATCAGTGCCTTATGTCCATACTTCCCGGCCAGCGCTCCGGCCTCCTTTGTTTTTCCATATCCGAACACGAGGTTCACCGGCAGGAAATACTGGAAGGTATCCGGAATTGCTGAAGCATCCCGAAGCATTTCGGCTCCGGCTGCATTGAATGCTTTTGCTTTCGCGAAATCCGGAGAAATGGTCTTTGATGCCATCGCCGGCGCCGGCTCTGCGCCCGCCTCTGCGGCTGCGATTCCGGCCGCTGCCTGACGTTCTCTCGCCGCCTCGGCATCCAGCTCATCGTTTGCCACATCGACAAGAGTTCCGAACTTCTCGCCGTACTTCACCTTGCAGACCGCATACAGAACAACTCCGAACGCTCCCCATCCTCCTGCGATTACCCACTCGGGAAGAGAAAGCGTAGCGCCGGTTCCCGGAAGGATGTACATCAGCACCATGAAACCGGAAAGAACAATGGCGAAAAAGCCGACAACCTTGTAGTGCTTTACCTTATAGGGTCTCGGCATTTCCGGAGACTTTTTCCGCAGAATCACGAAGGACATCGCAACCATGCAGTAAGCAAGACAGCAGGCGAGGTTTCCCGCGTCAACGATCCACACCAGCATCTTTCTTCCCGCAAAAGGTGCCAGGCAGCTGAGTACGCCGATCAGAACCAGAGAGGTAATCGGCGTCTTGTATTTCTCATGAAGCTTCCCGAAAAACTTCGGGATCATATAGGACTCTGCCATGGAATACATCGCACGGCTTCCACCGATCAGGAAAGAGTTCCAGCTCGTTACAATTCCGCACATTCCGCCGACGATCAGTACCTTCGCCATCACCGATGTCTTGAACGCCGCAGCCATCGCATCCGCTGTCACCAGACCGGATCCGCTGGAGGCAGAAGCGGCGATCGCGCCGGAATTCATGACGTAGCCGACTGCAAAAATAACCAGAGCATAGAACGCAACGGCAAGTACGATAGAAAGCAGAAGCATCTTCGCGATTTTTTTCAGCGGAACATTGATCTCCTCCGCCGCCTGCGGGATAACGTCAAAACCAATGAAATAGAAGGGGCTCATCATGGCCACGCGCAGGATATTCCGCGCGATTCCGCTTCCGGATCCCACAAACATCTGACCTTCCAGATTGGCCGGGCTTCCGGTAATAACCGAAGCCACAATCAGGAGAATTCCCGCACCTCCGATAATAACGGTGAGGACCGTCTGCAGGACGGCCGCTGTTTTCGCGCCGCGGATATTGATATAGGTAATAAAAATCGACATCGCAACCGCAACCGCAAGCCAGGATGCATATACCTTGAAACCACCGACCGTATACAGATAACCCTTCAGGAATCCGGGATAGATGTAGGTGATAATCGTCGGAAGCGCGCAGGCCTCGAAGCATACGACACTGACGTATCCGAGGATGATCGCCCAGCTGCAGACAAATGAGCCATTCGCGCCCATTGCCTTGAAGCTGAATACGTGCTCGCCGCCGCACTCAGGCATCGCGGGCGTCAGCTCCGCATAAGTAAGGCCGATGAAGAATATCATCACGCCGCCGAGAACGAATCCCAGAACGGCGCCAAGTACTCCGCCTCTCTCGATCCAGTCACCGGTAGAGACTACCCAGCCCCAGCCGATCATCGCGCCGAACGCAATAACCAGGATATCCCACGCGCTGAAAACCTTCGTAAATTCCGATTCTTTTTTGCTCTCCATACCTGCCTCCTTTTCTTTCCGGATTCTCTGTGCTGTCCGAACGAGATAAAACACGCTGTGCGAGTTTTATCTCGCTATCGCGACGCTCGCCGCACACGAATACTTCGCATTCGGCTGCGGCTCACTGTTCGCGTAAATACAAGGAAAGGCGCCCAGACAGATCCATATATCTGTCCGGACGCCCTTGTCCATCTTCCATCGATTGAATTCGTATGCTCTGCAAGCGGATCGCAGCCTGGTTTGACGGCGATGTTACAGATTTTCACTCATGAAGCATCTCTATGAACATCAGAAGGTATTTCGCGGTTTTTTCCCAGCCAAGCCTGCTGCTGTCGATCATCAGATCTCTTCCGCGTCTGTCGCCTCTGTATGTACCGGTAATATACTTATGCCTCGAATGATTCATCTCATCGTAATAGTCGATCTCGGCTTCCGCCTTGTCCCTTGAAACATGATCCTGTTCCATGATCGAACCGATTCTCACATCCTTCGGAGCATAGATAAAGAAATTCAGGACATCATCTCTGTCCTTCAGAATGTAGTTCGCGCTCCTGCCGATGATCACACAGGAGGATTTCTCCGCCATATTGTGAAGGACCTCGTACTGCGTGTAGATCACGCGATTCGTGAGGTTCGCGTATCTGGGCCCCAGGCTTGTCTCAAAGCTGTACTTGACATTTGCCTTGGTATCTGCCTCTTTTACCAGCTCCTTGTCCACGCCCAGCTGATCGACAACCTTATCGATCAGATCCCTGTCGTAATATTCGATATTCAGAGCTTCCGCAAGCATCCTGCCGATCTGGGGACCGCCGGCGCCGTACTCACATCCTATTGTGACAACCAAATGGTTCATCAGCCGCCTCCTTATCCGAAATCTCAGGCCGGAGCAACGAATAGAGAACTAATAAAAAACAAGCAGAAATCTAAAAAATGTATAAACAAAAGCGCCTCGCACATGACCATGTCATAAGCAAGACGCCCTTGTCTTAATATCCGTACCTGATTTATTTGACATTAAGAAAGATAACACTTAAAGATACGGATCTCAATAATTAATTTTCAGTAGATTCAGTCTCTCCGCACATACCACGAATTAACCGGCAGTTTCCGGTCAGCCGACGTACTTCCTCGTAAGATTCATCAGAAGATCCCTCTCCATCCGATACTGCTGCAGATGCAGCTCGAGTTCCGTGTCCTCTTCAGCAGCTTCTCTTCCAACACCGGAATACTTTCTGAGATCCTCGACAACCGCGGCCACCGCACGGTAGAAGGGTGTCAGGCTGAGGTTGGCGGAGGCGCCCTTGAGGCTGTGGGCGATGCCGAAAGCAGCCTTTCTGTCACCACGGTCGAGAGCATCCTCCAGCGTCTCAAACTCAGGTGAATCCGCGAACTTCAGAACGAGCATCCGGTAGAATTCCTCGTCGTTCATCACCCTCTGAATGCCCGCATCCGTATCCGCACCCCAGTTTTTTAATTCTTCGATCAGCTTATCCATACCATCACCTCCCGCCGGACAGAACCACACGTCAGGTCTGTTCCCTGCGGCCCATTACATCCGGGATCACCATCTCCCGCCGGACAGAACCGCACATCAGGCCTGTTCCCTGCGGCCCATTACATCCGACATCACCATGATCAGACGCTCGGGCTCGATCGGTTTCACAAGATGAGCATCCATTCCGGCATTGAAGCTTTCTTCAAAATTCTCGCGGAAGGCATTTGCCGTCATCGCGATGATCGGGACATGCGCCGCACCCGGAATATCGCGCATCGCCCGGATCTTACGGGTGGCCTCCAGGCCATCCATAACCGGCATCAGAATGTCCATCAGAATCAGGTCATAACGGCCATTTTCCCTGCGGAACAGGTCCACGGCCTCCTGCCCGTTCTTTGCGCTGACAACCTCAATGTTCCTGCTGTACAGAATCTTGCGCACAATCTCCAGATTGATTTCGTTGTCATCTACCACCAACACTCTCTTTCCGCTGAAATCCATCTCCTGTGAATCCGGGCGTTCGTCATACTGCTCCTCCGCCAGCGGAACCGTAAGCGTGACGGAGATGCGGGTCCCTCTGGAAGCATCCGACTCGGCCGTAAGCGTATCCGTGCCCATGGCGCGCACATAGCTTTTCAGGATAATCAGATCGATATCCAGGGAACCGATATGGGAATCGATTTTGCTCTTCAGATAATCGTATGGCTGGAACAATACCTTCAGCCGCTCCTGATCGATGACGATTCCCCGGTCTCTCACCGAGAACTCCAGCGTGACCATCTCCTGCGTCCGGAACAGTTCCCTGACATCCAGATCAATTCTCCCGCCCTGAATGGTGTAATTAATCGCGCTCTGCAGAAGCTTCAGCTGTATCTGCTGCAGACAGTGATGATCTGCCATGACCGTCAGATCTGACACGTTCTCCGTGTTCATGCGGAAGATCAGGCCCTTCTCGTACATGGACGGAGCGATCATCCGCTGTATCTCCTCAAAAAACGGCTTGAGATAAATCTCCTCCTCTTTCAGGACGATCTCATTTCTCGAGATTCTCCGGAGATCCAGCACGTCATTGATGGTCTCGTTCATGTAGGTTCCGGACATGGACACCTTGTGCAGATAATCGTCAAAGGCGGTATTGCTTCCGAGATCCGACTCGGCAGCCCTGGTCAGCCCCATAATAGAGTAGAGAGGCGTGCGTACATTTCTGCTCAGCAGCGTCAGGAACGTATTCTTCTCGTCACTCTCCTTATCCGCCTTCTGCAGTGCCCTCTCAAGCTTCCGGATATGTGCGCTGACATCATTGAAACCGCCGGTCGCGTCACGGATCCCCAGATAAATGATGTCTCCGTCTCCGCGGAAGAACGTGAATCCGCAAACCCGCAGATGTCCTTCCTTTCCGTGCACGGTATTGTACACCTCATATACCGGACTCTCCTGCAGCTTCGCAGAGACATTCTCCAGCTTCAGCTCGTTCAATGTCTTCATAGGGTCCGCATCCGCCGACACGTCGAGAATGTACGTGTAGATGATCTTCTCAAAATTGAACCGCATACCGGTGCTGGCCTTCCAGGCACTATCCCTTGCGGCAAGTGTCACCCCGTCTCCGGTCAGAAGATCAATCTTTAGAAAAACCTGATAAATATTCTCAAAGATGCTGTCAAAAAGATTCTGTTTTTCCTTATCTGTAATACCCGGATTCATATTTATCCCCCTTGCCCCATAGCCGATCTGTATGTGTCCCGGAAACCGCCGTCAAACGGAACCGCGCATGATGTCAGACTCCGCAAAGCGTTACAGAGTCAGCAGAGGATCCAGCAAAAAAATACGATAAATTGCGCCACATGATGTAAACAGCGCCACACACTGTATCAGCTGCGGATTGCTCCGTGCTTCGCACTCCTTATGCAGCAAAATCATCGGTCTCTGTGGATTTTTCCGTTATTTTTTTATTTAATCTATTATATCACATGAATAAATGTGAAGTAAATCCACAGCTTATACACTTTCCGCCACGCGTCTGTCCGATATGTCAGCGTGTGTTTATGGTTTCCATGAGCGTCGCAAGCAGCTTATCCGCGTCCAGCGGCTTGGTGATGAAGGAATTCATCCCGCAGGAAATCGCCCGGTTGACGGACTCCTCAAAGATGTCCGCAGACATCGCAATAATCGGAATCGTCCTCAGATCCTGCCGGCCGGAGGAACGGATTCGCTCCGCAGCCTCATAGCCGCCCATCGTCGGCATCATGAGATCGAGAATCACCGCCGCGTAATACCCCGGCGATGAGCCTTCCGCCATCTCCACAGCCTCTCTGCCATTCCCCGCGCAGTCCGCCCGGATACCGGCACGGCTCATCATGCGCAGCGCGATTTCCCGGTTGATTTCATTGTCCTCGGCAAGCAGGATTCTCTTTCCCTTCAAAGCAGAAAAATCACGTTCCTCCCGTCCGTCACTGAAAGCCGTGTTCTGTCCCTCCTTACCCGTGCTGTCATTCTCCCCCGCATTTTTCTTCAGGAGTCCGAGCATGAGTGTCACCGTGAATACCGATCCGACGCCTTCCTCGCTGGAAACAGTAATCCCTCCTCCCATCTGCTCTGCCAGAGTCTTCGAGATCGAAAGGCCAAGCCCGGTACCCGAGCCATACTTGACCGGGTCCCGGTTTTCCTGAATGAAGGGCTGAAAGATTCGTTTCAGAAAATCCCGGCTCATTCCGCATCCGTTGTCCGAGACAACGATCTTAAGCTTCACCTTCCCGCCTGCTTCCTGATCGGAAATCTCCACACGTACCATCCCGTCTTCATCCGTAAACTTCACGGCATTATTCATCAGATTTATCAAGATCTGCTGCACACGCATACGGTCACAGATAACTTCCGGAATCTGAACACCACTGAAATCATAGGCCAGATTTACTTTTTTCCGGTTGGCAATGGGGCGGATGATTGTATCCGCGGCAGTAATGATATCCGCGAGACGGGTCTGCTTCTCCGACAGACGGAACTTGCCGCTGTCGATTTTTCCGATATCGAGCACGTCGTTGATAATGCCGAGCAGATACTGCCCGGACATATTGATCTTGTGCAGACAGTCCACGGCCTCATCCACATCCTTTGCCTTCATGCCAAGACTCGAAAGGCCGATCACTGCATTCATGGGCGTGCGCATCTCATGGCTCATTCTGGACATGAACATGTTCAGATTCTCATTTGTCTTCTTCTCCGCCTGAAGCGCGTCCTTCAATTCATCCCCGAGCCGCTCGATCTGCTTTCGCTGATTATAATCCTCGGTCACATCGATAAAACTTCCCACCAGACCGATAATCGTGTCCCCGTCGTAGATCGGCGCCTTGGTCGCGAGGATATCCCTCTCCTCGCCGCGGATTCTGCACTTCCCGTGCACCAGAAGCGTGCTTTCCCCGTGAAGGACTCTCTCCTCATCCCTGCGGAACGGATCCGGATCCTGGTGCCATCCCATCTCCTCATCGGTCTTGCCGATCAGCGCCTCGTCAGAGGGAAAACCGTAGAACTCCAGAAAAGCGCGGTTGACGCCGACGAAACGTCTGTCCGTATCCTTCCAGAAGATACAGTCCTGCGTCGTCTCCAGGACCTTATTCACCAGAAGCTTCCGCATCTTCTCCGCGGATGATTTCTGCCTGCGGCGTTCCCCGTTTGTACTCGCATCTACCAGACTGCAGTACACCAGAATCCCTTTTTCCCCCAGATTTCTGCCGAAAATTTCTGCCGGGTACCAGCGATAATCCGAATCCTTCTTCCGTTTCAGCCGGACACGGTAAACATATTTCTGCTCCGTGTAATTTTTCATCCCCGCAAACAGATGATCAATCCGTTTCCGGTCATCCGGATGCATCCACCCGCACTCATCGGGAAAATCGTCCAGTCCGGCAAAGGATGCCTCCGCGCATTCTCTGTCGATCTGAAGGAATTCCAGAAGCTTGTCCGTGACTGCCTCGCAGCGCATACTGTCCGGCTGCAGCCGGAGAATGATCATCTCCACCGGTATCTTCTCTATTTCCCTTCTGGTATCATCCGAAAAAAATCTTCTCTGCTCTCCCATGTCTGCCACCCCGCTGTTCCATACTCCGGATCCCGTCCAGAAAATCACTCATTGACGTCTCTCCAAAACCACTGTTGTATGCCCGCACAGAATCTTCCCTGTATATCATCATGGAATCTGCTGAATGCCACCGCAGCGAGATAAAACACGCTGCGCGAATTTTATCTCGCTATCGCGACGCTCGCCGCACACGAATACTTCGCATTCGGCTGCGGCTCACTGTTCGCGTAAAAAAATACCGCGGTGATCCGGGCATCGGACGCGAAGCCCGGAACCCCGCGGAAAAAGCCTCACCGGATTTCCGGCAGCTTCTCCTCAAAGAAATATTTCGAAAACATTGCCAGATACTGCGGATCTCTGGCGCCCGCCGTCTCATAGGATGAATGCATGGCCAGCTGCGCCAGGCCGATGTCCACCGTATTCATGGACACCTGCGTATTGGAAATATTGCCGAGCGTCGAACCTCCGCGCATATCCGACCGGTTCACAAATCCCTGACACGGAATTTTATGAGCCTCGCACAGACAGCGGAAAATCGCCTCGGACACCCCGTCGGTGGTGTACAGCTGATTGGCATGATTTTTGATGACGATTCCCTGATTCATGCGCGGACGCAAAACCGGATCCGCCTTATCCGGAAAATTCGGGTGCACCGCATGCGCGTTGTCCGCCGATACCATAAAGCTGTTCGCAAGGATACGATGGCAATCCTCACGTCCGAGACCGAGGCCGTCCATGATCCGGTCGAGCGTATCACGCAGGAACGTCGATTCCGCACCCTGCTTGCTTCTGCTCCCCGTCTCCTCATTATCAAAGACACAATGCATGCCAAGGATTCCTGTCCCGCTTCCGACCTCCATTCCCGAATCCACAAATCCGAGGAAGGAGCTGTAGCAGCATTCCAGGTCATCCAGCTTCGGACTCGAGATAAACTCTCGGTCCGCACCCCAGACCGACTGCGGTGTGCGGTTCACGAGAAAGAGATCCTCTCCGAGGATTTTTTCTCCCTTCTCCTCCTCAACGCCCGCGGCATCGGCAATCAGCTTCCGGAACCCCTCCCGGTCGCCGTTCTGACTGAACAGCGGAAGCATGTCCTTCTGCACATTATAGGCAGTGCCGTCATTGGCGTTCCGGTTCATGTGAATCGCCAGTGACGGAATCATCAGAAGATCCCGGTCGATGTTCACCAGTCTCTGTTCGATCCTGAATGCAGGAGAATTCTCAGCTTGTCCTCCCGGTGTCTCTTCGTCCCTGCTCCCTTCAATCCCGGATGCAGAAGATCTTCCTTCTGCTCCCGGTACCAGGACCAGCACTCGTCCGGCGACGGAAAGCGGACGGTCAAACCATGTACTGCACAGCATCCCGCCGTATTTTTCAATGTTCAGCTTAATCTCATCTGCATTTACACAGATCTCCGGCGACGGTTTTACCTTGAAGGTCGGCGAATCACTGTGACTTGCAATGATATGGACACTTCTGATCCCGCCTTCCGACAGAGCCGGAATCCGGAAAGAGAGAATGGACGAGCCGTTCCGCGTCACAAAATATCTGCCGCCCGGCTTCAGATTCCAGCTTTCTTCCTCCCTCAGCTCCTCATAATCGTGCTCGAGAAGCTCGTTCTTCAGATTTTCAACAACATGAAAACAGCTCGGTGACCGCCGGATAAAGTCCAGCACCCGGTCAGACGCATTGTCAAACATTTATTCTTCCTCTTTCTTTCTCTGATAATAATTCAGATGCTTCGAATTTCCCATGCGGGCATCGTGCGCAAGAGCATTCCGCTCCGTCTCATCCAGCTTGTATTCGGGAATGTGTATCTCGTCTTCCTCCGGCCTGAGCTCTTCCGGGTTCCGGATAATATGTGTGCCCTCATGTTCTTCCACATCCTGCACGTCCTGACGCAAACCCATCCGCTGCGCGTAGTTCCTGTTCTCCACATCCGCCGCGCGCTGTGCATAATTTCTATTCTCCACATCCGCCGCGCGCTGCGCATAGTATCTGCTCTCCGCGTCCGCCGCACGCTGCGCATAATATCTGCTCTCCGCGTCTCCCATCCGCTGCGCGTAATTCAGATGAGTCTCCGGCTCTGCCCGATGAGCGCTGCCGTCATATCCGCGCAGATCCGGATTCCCGGCGGCTTCCGCCATCCGCTGCGCGTAATTTCTGTTTTCCACATTCGCCGCGCGCTGCGCATAGTATCTGCTCTCCGCGTCCGCCGCGCGCCGCGCATAATATCTGCTCTCCGCGTCCGCCGCGCGCTGCGCATAGTATCTGCTCTCCGCATCTCCCATCCGCTGCGCGTAATTCAGATGAGTCTCCGGCTCTGCCCGATGAGCGCTGCCGTCATATCCGCGCAGATCCCGATTTCCGGCGGCTTCCGCCATCCGCTGCGCGTAGTTCTTGTTCTCCGCATCTGCCGCGCGCTGCGCGTAATTTCTGTTTTCCACATCCGCCGCGCGCTGTGCGTAGTTTCTGTTCTCCATGCCCGCCGCGCGCTGCGCAGCTGTTCTGCGGCTTGCCGCCGCCTGCGCCTCGCGAAGTGCCGCATCCTTGTCCGCATCCGACGGAATAAAGAAGCGCAGAAGCCTGGTCTTGTGCATGACAAAAATGCACAGGTCCATGAACAGATGGGCAATCAGCGTACTCACGATCACTCCGTTCGACTTCAGGAGAAAGTCCACCTTAAAGCCGTACCAGCATACAATCGCGGAATACCCTGCCATCAACCCCAGAAGCGGCAGGTTTCTCCACAGACCGGCGACCGTCTCCTTGAACCAGTCCCAGGTAAAATCGAAATACAGGAAACGGCCTGCGGCCAGCAGCAGAAAATACTGGATCAGCGTGTCATAGTTGTCGTCCTGGTAGATCACCTTGATATAGAGCAGAATCAGAATGATGTAGAACGAGCTTAAAAGCCGGATACAGGCCTTCTGCTCCGACTTGATATGCGTAAGACGAACAAGAGCCACGTCAAACCAGCTCGTAACCAAAACCGAAAGCAGAATGAAGACCAACAGCAGTATATCTCTGTACTTGAACCAGTACTGTGACAGCGGCGACCAGTACTCGTCCAGTAAATAGTATACGCTCAGGAAGAGCAGCACAGCCGTACTCGAGAACACCATCTCGTAAAAACTCTCAATCAGAGAAAAATGTGTTTTCCGAACCGCTTTCAGCGTCCGGGTATCCATATTTACCGCGTCCTTCCTGCCATGATAACCGGTCTGCACGCGCGCCGCGACCAGAATGACAGCCAGAACCCCGGCCAGACACAGAAACGAGACCAGAAAAAAAGGTCCCGCATTCTTAAAATCAAAGTAATGCGACAGATAAAAAGAATTCATGACAAACGCTTCCCTTCAAAAATATTACCGAAGCAGCGGTGCCAGCCCCTCTCGCGCCCTGTTCATTCTCCGGTCAAACTGCACATAGAAATCCGTCCCGGCCTGATACGGCATCACATAGAAGATCTGAAGCACATACCGCGTCACCTGATCCCTGCTCCGGTCCGTAAGCATACCGAGCCTTGCGCTCAAATCCTTCAGGAAAAAATGCCAGGTATTGATATAGGCTTCATACCGCCCCGTCTCCTCCTCCGGCACGCCGATCCAGTCACATACCTTTACCATGGAAGAACCGCCCTTTGTGCACTCCCCCTTCTGCACAAAGTAACGGAAGCTCCGGTCCTCATCCCGATAATATCTCCCCAACGGAAAGAGACGGCAGAACCCGGGTCTTATCTCGTGAATTCCGCAGCGTCCGTTGCTGTCCAGAAACGGACACCCGTCCTCCCTGGACGGATCCGCTTCGTCATGTTCCATGATATTCGGAAGGATCATCCCGTCCACAATGCGGATTTCAATTTCCTTCTCGATCATATCCTCAAAGCTTCTGCCCAGGCCACAGGTCAGACGGTACATGTCCAGCGGATCGAGAACGATCGAATCCCCGGTCATACGGCAGCAGTCTGAACACCCGCTGCAATCCCCGCATCCGACCGGCGCCTCATCCTCCGCCCGGTAAAACCGTCCGTCCCAGATATCCTCAATATCAACCTCACGGATCATATACGTTATCCACCTGATTTTGTACTTTTTCTGTGGATAACCCGAAATCGATGTTCATAACTCCGGTATTTATCCACAATGTCCACAAGTTATCCACAAAATGTGAACGTTCACTCAGCCATAGCCTTCCGGATCGCCTGAAGAAGATCACCGTATTCCTCAAAAGCCGGAATCTCCGGATGATCCGCCTTGATCTTCTCCGTGCTGCGGAACAGGAATCCGGCCTTGCTGGCCTGAATCATTCCCAGATCGTTATAGCTGTCTCCGCTCGCGATCGTATCGAATCCGATGGACTGCAGTGCCTTCACGGTGGTCAGCTTGGACTGCTCGCAGCGCATGCGGAAGCCGGTGATTTCCCCGTTATCCGCCACATCCAGCGTGTTGCAGAACAACGTCGGATTGCCCAGCTTCTTCATCAGAGGTGCCGCAAACTGCTCAAACGTATCCGAAATCAGAATGACCTGCGTAAAGGAACGCAGCTCGTCCAGAAACTCACGCGCGCCCTCCAGCGGATCTATGGTCGCGATGACATCCTGTATTTCCTTAAGACCGAGGCCGTGCTCCTTCAGGATTCCAAGTCTCCAATTCATCAGCTTATTGTAATCCGGCTCGTCCCGGGTCGTTCTCTTCAGCTCCGGAATCCCGCTCGCCTTTGAAAAAGCGATCCAGATCTCCGGTACCAGCACTCCTTCTACATCAAGACATGTGATATACATGATTCATTTCCTCCTGTTATACTGTATATATTTTCATCCGGTCAAACATCGACTCCTCAGATGACGAAAAATCAAATCCCCAGCACTCAGCCAAGTGAAAAATCAAGCAGATCAAACTGACCTTTTCCCTCAAAGGCCAAATAAAGCGGCGCGGTTCCCGCCTCCTGTTCCCAGGAGGTACTGTATTTCCTCCACTCTCCGCTTCCGCTCACCTCAATCTCTGCCACAGCTTCTCCGTCGTCACCCGTAATCACGTACAGAACGCCGTCTCCACGTCCCCGCATCGTAACGGTGATTGTAACCTCCTCGCCGTCGAACTGAAAATATTTGTAGCCGATGATCGTATCGCTGCTGATCCGGCCGACATACGTTTCCTGCTCCTTCCCCTTCGTCCCGGGAATTCTGCTGCACATGATTCTCGGCGCGTGATAGTCCATGCCGGCATTCGATCCGTGCCGCATTCTCCCGTTTGTCAGATTGCAGCAGATCGCCGCCGGATAGGTGCCCTCCGCCTTCAGCGGACCGCCGTTCAGGCCGCAGCTGGTCATCTCCACCTGATCGATTGTACCGTCTTCCAGAACCTCAATCGGCTCCGCACATCCCTGCCGGCTGTAATCGCTCATATTCGTCAGCCGGTGATAAAAGACATACCACTGCCCGTTGATGTACTCGATGCCTCCATGGTTCGTCCCCGTATGGTTCAGCCTTTTGGACGGCTTCCTTCCATCCAGGTAGATATCGCCGTTTGAAATAATCGTCCCGCGGAACGTAAAGCCATGATCCGGATATTCGCTGGTGGCATAGCACAGCTCGTGATTCTGTCTCGAAGAATACACAAAAATGTACATCTTCCGGATCTCATAATTCGTGTCACGAACCGTTTTTCTGCTTTCACTCCTCACTCCGGCCTCTTCCGCTCGGGACAGTTCATCTGCCGGCGTCTCTTTTCCCGCCGACAGCTGTTCATCCGCCGGCGTCTCTTTTCCCGCCGATGTATCTTCTTCAACCCTCACCCGGTATTTCACACGCCGAATTGAGCTTCCCTCAAAAAACGGATGCCCGCTCTTCACGAATTCGTCCGGGACAATCTTCACAGGCTCCGATCTGGCCGTGAGCATGTCGTCCTCCAGTTCCACCATGCAGGCGCCGTCAACCTCGCCCTTTACCGCCCGGATTTCCTCTGCCGTGCGCCCGAACATCTTTTCCATCATTTTCCGCGCCGCCGCAGGGGGCATTCTGTGCGAAAAACCGTAGTATGTTCCGTAATACAGGCGGATCACGCCGTCGTCGTTCAGAACTGCCGGATCAAAGCAGACATATTTTGTCAGAGGGTTTCCTTCGCTGTCTCGGACGATGCCCAGATACTCGTAGTGTCCGTTCGGCTCATCCGCCACGGCAACGCTGACCGGGTTGCTGTAGCCACCCTTTCCGCGGTAGCCTGCCATGCAGTAATACAGATAATATCTGCCATCCTTTCCGCGGACGCAGTCCGGTGCGTACATGTACGCCATTTTCCCTGCATTGTACAGCGGATCCTGTTTCGCGCTGTAGATCGTCCCCGCGCAGGTCCAGTTTCCGAGGTCATCAACGGGAGCCGACCACCCGACATAGTCCCTGGCACAAAAGGTGGCGGCATTTGCCCTGTCATGGGAACCGAAAACATACACGCGGTCTCCGAATACATGCGGCTCACCGTCCGGGACATATTCATCCAGTGGTAAATACGGGTTAAATGCCTGTTTCGTCATTTTTTCCTCCGCTCTGCTCAGCCCTTCAGCATCGCGATAACGCCGGTCCGCTGAAGCTCAAGAATTTCAAAACTCTGCTCAGCCCTTCGACATCGCGATGACGCAGGTCCGCTGAAGCCCAAGAATTCCAAAACTCTGCTCAGCCCTTCGACATCGCGATAACGCCGGTCCGCTGAAGCTCAAGAATTCCAAAGCTTCTCACCAGTTCAATGAATTCATTGATGGTATCCGGCTCATCCGTAATCAGGATCACCATGTTTTTCGGCGCTACGTGACGAATTTTCGCTCCCATGACGCTGCAGATCTCAATGAGAGAAGACCGGTTGGTCTGGGAATAGGAGACCTTGATCAGCATGGTCTCAAGCTCAACACACCTCGGTTCGTCCAGCCGGCGCACCTTGATGACATCCACCTTTTTGTTCAGATGCTTCTCGATCTGGTCAATTGTTCTCTGATCTCCCGTAGACACAATGGTCATACTGGAGACATCCTTCCTCTCCGTCTCACCTACGGCAAGGCTATCTATATTGTAGCCCCTTCTCGCGAACAGACCGGAAATTCCGGAGAGTACGCCGTCCTTATTCTCTACCAGTACGGAAAAAATACCTTTCATTTTTCGCGCCCTCCTTAATTTGTGTTGTTCGCGGAGTCAATCTCGCAGACCATGATGCACGCCCCCGGGCACGCCAGGAATCTGTCGAGTTCATCGTCCAGGGTCTCATTGGAATCCGCGTAAAAATAATCCATGTCGTAGGCTTCCGCCAGCTTGTCATAATGCGGATATTTATGCAGCTGCACTCCCGAGTAACGCTTATGGTACTTCTTCTCCTGGTGCTCGCGGACCAGACCCAGGTATGTGTTGCGCATCACCAGAATCTTCACCGGAATCTTATTCACGGCAATCGTTCCCAGTTCAAACATCGACATCTGAAAATCACCGTCTCCGCACACGGCAACCACCTGCCGGGACGGATCCACAAGCTTGGCGCCGATCGCAGCCGGAATGGAATATCCCATCGTTCCCATTCCGCCGGTCGTCAGGAAACGGCCGTTCTTCATGATGTAGTTGTCTGCCGACCAGAGCTGATTCTGGCCGACATCCGCGATATAAATCGCGTCGTCGTCCATTTTTTCCGACAGATGCTGCACCAGCGTCATCGGATTCACAAGAGCATCACTGAACTTCCGATGATCAACCGTGCTGTGCTTGATTTCCTCCAGCTGCTCCAGCCACGCACTCGTGTCTACATGAATGTCCGCGTCCAGAAGCGCCTGGAATACAAGCCGCACATCCGCCACAAGCGGGATCGTCGGTCCAAGGTTCTTGCCGATCTCGGCAGAATCGATATCGATGTGAATGATGTTGACCTGTTTTTCCAGGTTCTCCGGCTTCGGAACAGCGCGGTCGGCGATTCTGGCCCCGACCACGATCAGAAGATCACTATTCGATACCGCGCGGTTCGCGTACGGCTTGCCGTTGTTGCCCAGCATGCCGAAGTACAGCGGATGCGCCTTCGGAAGGACTCCCATACCCATCATGGTATGCACAAGAGGAATCTGATTCTTCTCGCAGAAAGCCCGCACCAGCTCCTCCCCGTTTCCGAGGATCACTCCGCCGCCGACACAAATCAGCGGTTTTTTCGCCTTATTGATGGCTGTCACCACCTTCGAGAGCTGCTGCGCGTTTACCTTCGTGTTCGGCTTATACCCCCGGAGATTTACCTCCTCGGGATACACAAATACCTTCTTTAAGGCAGCGCTCTGTACGTCACATGGAATATCAATCAGTACCGGACCCTTGCGCCCGCTGGACGCGATATAGAAAGCCTCCTTGAAGATACGGGGAATGTCGTCCGCGTTCTTGACAAGGTAGCTGTATTTTACAAAAGATTCTGTGGCGCCTCTCATATCCGCCTCCTGGAACACATCCCTTCCCAGAAGGGAACTGTTCACCTGGCCGGTAATCGCCACAATCGGAATGCTGTCCGCATACGCGGTAGCAAGCGCCGTGATCAGATTCGTCGCTCCGGGACCGGAAGAGGTCACACAGACCGCTGTCTTCCTGGACACGCGGGCATAGCCGCTCGCCTCATGGCCGGCCGCCTGCTCCTGACGCACCAGAATGTGCTCAATCGACGGCGCATCATAGAGCGCATCGTAAAAAGGCGCAATCGCGACTCCCGGAATTCCGAAAATCTTGGTAACGCCCTCCGCTTCCAGACACTTCACCATTGCCTCTGCACCATTCATTCTTCTTCCTCCAATCTTTTGACATACTCCCACGGCTGAAGCCGTGGGATTCTTTAGATTCTCTTAACATCACCACAGTCGTATAGGAGGGATATAGTTAAGTCTTTCAAGATTTATCGTCTATAGGA